>CAZFNB010000077.1:0-7958 GCA_964520235.1 uncultured Bifidobacterium sp.
ACCACTCATGCTGCCAGAACAATCGAGAACAAAGACGAGTTCAAGCGTTTGACGCGTGAGTTGTTTGAGTTCAGCGGGCGGATACAACATCAAAGTGAAATAGCCGCCGCGCTCATCGCGATGGGTAAGCAGGTCGGTTTTGATTTTGTCGCCGGCCACACGGTAGCGCAGGACGAAATCGCGGTTGGGGATGTTGTCGTGGGGTTTGAGCGTTACCGCGAGTTGCTGGGGCGAATGGGACTGATGCGACGCATCGTGAGTGCGACATTGGAATTCTTCGATGGCGACGCCGGCGTCCACTTCCACTTTCAACGAGATGTCGTGGCCGCTGCGTTCGTTGGGTTTGAGGTATTGGATTTCGGTTTTCTGGCCGGTGGAGCCGGGGCTGCCGCGCGCGGCGGTGCCTATGCCGTTGGTCGTGCCGGGCGGATTGAAGCGCGGACCGACGACCATCGGGAACACGAATTCATACCAGCCGTCCACGTAATCGAGCGTGTGAAAATACTTGATGGTGACATCAATCTCCTTGCCGGGTTCGATGTTGGCGACGGATTGCGTGAAGATGTTGGGGCGTTCCTCGGTGAGCAGCGACGCGACGTAGCCTTGGCGTTTGGCGGCTTGATAAATTTCCTCAGCTTCCTTGCGTTCGCGGATGATGCCGCGAATCCGGCGCTCGCCGATGGTCATGACGAACTCATTGACGGCGGCGTTATGGGGCAAGGGAAAGACATAGACCGCTTCGATCTTGCTGGAATAGGGATTGTGAAACTGCTGCACGACTTCAACTGAACCGATGTAGCCCGCGACCGAGGCGCGGACGTCCGTGTGCTTGAGGGGCATGGGAACTTTTTTACCTTCGACTTCGGTCATCAGAGTGCCCGAGCCGGGAGTGTCGTCTTGCGGAGTGGTGGCGTTAGAGTTGCGGGCGATGACCCAGAGTTCTTCGGATTTGGTAGCGCTGATTGAGCGAGTGCGTATTCCTCCAGTGATCAAGCTATCAATTCCGCTGCTGCCAGGAAAACTTCGGGCAAGAGACTCGTGGATAAAAGTACCGCGATTGCCTACGGGTGTAACGCCCACAGTGTGTTTGGCGCAGCCTGCTGTGAACCAAGTTGCGGTTACAACCAGGAGCGCTGAAAGAACGCCGAAGTATAGTTTGTGTCGTGAATGGTTCTTCATTTTGCCCTCTTTTCGGTTGCCGAAATTTCTACTGCGATCTTTTTGCCGTCGGAACTGGCGGCGGTGGTCAGCTTGGTTTCAAACTTCAATTCGTCCAAGCCGCTGATCTGAAGATGAATGGTTGCCACGCGGGTTTTGCCGGTCGGGAGTTTGTCCGCCGGTTGGGTGCTGAAGGCGGCGAGAATGACACGTTCCTGTTGGATGGCTTTCGGATCGTAGAATGGCGCTTCGGCAAAGGCGGGATGTTCGCCGCCTTCGATGCCGACGATCTTGGCATTGCTACTTGTGACGGTGAATTCGAGTTGGTAGGCCGCGAGGGCGGCGGCTTGAGAGTCCGCAAAGATTTCGACGGCTTGGAAGCGGATGGTGTTGGTGGATTGAGCAAAGAGTTGGCCGCAGCATGCGAAGAGGAACGCGAGTAGGAGCGCCGGCCTCCGGGCACGGCACGTCGGGATGAATAATTGAAGCGAGCCGTGCCGGAGGCCGGCGCTCCGTGGAATGGGCGCGTTCATGACTTGCCGCCTTTCTCCAGTTTCACGGCGTGGGTGGCGATGAGTTCGGCGTCGAGGCGATCTGTTACGCCATCTTGATTGAGGTCGGTGTCGGGTGTTTCGCCGGATTGGATTTTCCGGGCGAGTTTGAAGGCATCGAGGATGTCCACCCGGCCATCGTGGTTCAGGTCTTCGCGGGCGAATTGTTGATACGACGAGCGCGAGACGAAATACGCCAAGCCAGCGAGTGCAAGGCAGGCCGTGGCGACGGTCGGCCAGAGTAACCACGGGCGCAGCAAGCGAGCAAGCGTGCCCCTCACCCCGGCCCTCTCCCCATTGGATAGGGAGAGGGAGGCGGGAGCGAAGTGTTGTTGCGCAGCGCGAAGCACGGCGGCGTCCACGGACGGTGGCACAAACACACGTCGCGCCGATGGTTCCTTGAGGGCAGCCACCAGTTTCGCTGGGGCTTTCGGCTCCTCACCGTCGCGGCGTGTATTTGAACCACTGTTGTCCATGTTCATAGGATTAAGTGTGTGAGGAGATGAAAAGGTTCATGGCGTGAAAAATTCTTTTGCGCGTGGATCGGATCGCAGGGTTTCCAGCGCGTGATGCAACCGGGACTTTACTGTGCCGAGCGGGACGTTCACGGCTTCTGCGATTTCTGCGAGCGAGAGATCGTCCACGAAGCGGAGCAGCAAAACCTCGCGATGATCTTCAGATAAGTTGGCCAGTGCAGTGGAAAGCTCGGCGGAACTCGTGAAAGCGATTTCAGCAGCGGGAAGTTGTGCGAGGTGTTGTTGCTCGGCTTCGGTGGATTGGACGCGGCTGGTTTTGCGGCGCGCGGCGATAGAGAGATTTTTCACCGCCGGATACAGAAAAGTTTTCATCTGCGCCGTCAGCCGGAAGCCGGGGAATTTTTTCAGCAGGTAGAGAAAGGTTTCCTGCATGACGTCGAGGGCGAGGGATTCATCGCCAGTGAACCGGTGGGCGAGGGCGACGACCCAATCGCGGTAGCGGCGGTAAAGCGGCTCGAAAGCCTCCGCATCGCCGGCGTTGAGGGCGGCGATGAGTTGCTGGTCGCTGGGCGCGTCGGGTGTTTCCGGAGTGGCCACTGGGAACTCAATCAGGGCGTTCGCGGTCATGGTTCACGGCGATTTGCCGTGGGTTCAAGTTTTAAGTCGGCCAGACGCCGAAAAGGTTCAAACTGGTTTTGGTTGGTGCTAAAGCACAGGCTTGCGGCGTTGGCGGTTCTGCCTGTAAGAATCCCGCGTGGATTCTCAGAAATCATTCCGGTTGGGCGTGCTCGGGTCAGGCAAAGGGTCGAACTTCGCAGCCATTGCTGACGCAATCGCTGCGGGGAAAATTCCGGCGCAGGTGGCACTGGTGTTGAGCGACGTGGAAAACGCCGGGATTCTCGATCACGCCCGGAAGCGAAAGCTGCCCGCTCGATTCATTGCGCCGGGGAAATTTCGCACCAAACTCGATGAGGATGCCGAGCGCGCTTATGTGGCGGCGTTGCAGGAAGCGAAGGTTGATCTCATCGTGCTCGCCGGATTCATGCGCGTGCTCAAGGGGGATTTTCTGCGCGCGTTCGAGGGACGCATCGTCAACATCCATCCTTCGTTGCTACCGTCGTTTCCCGGCCTTGAGGCGTGGAAACAGGCGCTGGATCACGGCGTGAAGGTGACGGGTTGCACGGTTCATTTTGTTGATGCCGGAGTGGACTCGGGCGCGATCATCGGACAGCAACCTGTGCCTGTGTTGGATGGCGATACGCTGGAGACGTTGCACGCGCGGATCCACGAGGCGGAACATGATTTGTATCCGAGATGCGTGGCAGCAATCGCGTCGGGCAGGATTCAGGTGCAAGGTCGCCGGGTGTTGGACAGGATTGGTTGAAATGTCCGGCCCCTTCCTCAGAGTGTCCGTACGTGGTGAGACATTCCCAATTTCCGACCTCTAAAAAACGTTCGTCTTTCGCGCGGGGTTTCTACTATGCTGGCTGGCACTGATTAAATATGAGCAGCAAGAAGATACTGAGGTTCGGGTTGCCCAAGGGCAGTTTGCAGGAGGCAACGATTCAGAAGATGGCCAAGGCCGGATGGAACATCTCGGTCAGCAGCCGTTCCTACATTCCCTACGTGGACGACGTGGAACTGGAGATTCGCCTGATTCGCGCGCAAGAAATCAGCCGTTACGTCGAGCATGGCTATCTGGATTGCGGCATCACGGGTCACGACTGGATCATCGAGAACGGCTCCGAGGTTCACGAAGTCGGCGAGTTTCTGTTCAGCAAAGTGTCGCGCAAACCCGCACGCTGGGTTCTATGCGTGCCGGAAAATTCTCCGGTCAAATCAGTAAAAGACCTCAAGGGCAAACGCATCGCCACGGAAGTCGTCAACCTGACGAAGCAATACCTCAAGAAGCACGGCGTGAAGGCGGAGGTGGAATTTTCATGGGGTGCCACGGAGGTGAAGGCGCACGAACTCGTGGATGCGATTGTCGAAGTGACTGAAACCGGCTCGTCGCTGCGCGCGAACAAACTCCGCATCGTGGACGAGTTGTTGAGTTCCACCCCGCGATTGATCGCCAACAAAAGCGCATGGAAAGACAAGTGGAAGCGGCAGAAGATCGAGACGATTTCTCTTTTGCTTCGCGGAGCGCTCGAAGCCGAAACAAAAGTCGGTTTGAAGATGAACATCCGCGAAAAAGATTTGCCGAAGCTGCTCAAGAATCTGCCTTCGCTGCGCAATCCGACGATTTCCAGCCTCAGCCTCAAAGGCTGGGTGGCGGTGGAGACAATCATTGACGAGCACATCGTCCGCGAGTTGATCCCCGCGCTCAAGGCCGCCGGCGCCGAGGGCGTCACCGAGTATCCGCTCAACAAAGTGGTGTATTGACCGCGCGACCAAACTCCGTAACCTGAGCGTCACCCTATGGGTTCACTGAAAAAACGCCGCAAGGCTAAAATCAACAAACACAAACGGCGCAAGAAGCTGCGCTTGAATCGTCACAAGAAGCGTACCTGGCAGAAGTAAGCCGGGTCGTTCGTGACTGTGAATTCGCCCACGCCAGCGGTTTGATCGCAAACCGCTGGCAGTGGTTTTGTACACATGAGCCGATTTCCTGTCATCCTGCCCGCAACGTTGTTTGCGGCGGCTCTGATCATGTCCGGTTGCCGCAGCACGTCTTCCACACGCGATCAAAGCGCCGAAAGAAATTCCCCGCAAAATGATTCCCGGCGCGATGACGGGGACGAACAGGCCTTGCAACGCCGCGCGCGGGCGATGGCGCACTACGGCGCGGGCGTTGTGCATGAGTTCAGCGAGCAAACCAGGGAGGCGCTCAACGAGTTTTATCTTGCTGCAAAGGAAGACCCGGACAACGAAGATCTCCTGCTCGATGTCTCAAACCGGCTGATTGACGGAAGGGCTTACGATCGCGCACTTGAACTGCTTGAACCTCGCGCCATGCAGGAGGATGCCTCCGGCGTGCTGACCGCGCGCCTTGGTTTTGTTTATTCGCAGCTTGGCAAAAGCGCGCAGGCCATTGAAGCGAATCGCGCCGCGCTCAGGAAACTTCCCCGTTCGTTGCAGGCCACTCAAAATCTTTACGTCAACTATCTCCAGACCAAACAACCCGAGGCGGCGTTGAAAGTTCTCGATGACGCCGCCGCGCTGTCCGAGTCCAGCCCGGATTTTCTCATCAGCCTTGCCGAGCTTTACTCGAACTATGAACTTCAGTTTCCAGCACAGCGCGATTCGTTGCGTGCAAAACAACTCGCCGTCCTGCATCGCGCGGAAAAACACCAGCCGCTTCCGCCGTCCATCCAGATCAAACTGGCTGATGGCTTGAACGGTCTCGGAGATCATGAGGGCGCACGCAAGGCTTACACGGAATTGCTTCGCTTCTCCGAAGCACCCCCGGGATTGCTTGCGCTGGCTCGTGCCAAGCTGGCTGACATACTGTTGCGTTCCGATGACCGCGCGGGAGCCGCGGAGCAATTGAAAGCCATCGTGCAGGACGACCCGTCGAATGCAGCGGCGCATTTTTTTCTCGGCCAGTTCGCGATGGAGAAGCAGAAATGGGTCGAGGCCGCCGAACATTTTCAGAAGGTGCTCATCTTCAACCCGAACTTCGAGCAGGCCTACTATGAACTCGCCCGGGCGCAGGTTTCATCGAGCGATTACACCGGGGCGATTGCCACGCTGGACACGGCGCGTGGCAAATACTCGTCCAATTTCACCATCGAATTTCTTTGTGGTGTGGCGCGCAACGGATTGAAGAACTATGCCGAGGCCGTGCGGCATTTCACGCGCGCTGAAATTGTCGCCCGTGCCACCGACGAGAAGCGGCTTACGGCGGGGTTTTATTTTCAGTTCGGCGCCACGCTGGAGCGCAGTGGTGATCGAGACGAGGCCGCAAAGTGTTTCGAGAAATGTCTCCAGATCGAGCCTGATGACGCCGAGGCGCTCAATTATCTCGGCTACATGTGGGCGGAACAGGGGATCAATCTTGACCGCGCCAGGGACATGATTTCGCGCGCGTTAAAAATCGAGCCGGACAACGATGCGTTCCTTGACAGCATGGGGTGGGTTTTGTTCAAGCTCAACCAGCCCGAAGCCGCGCTGGAATATCTGCTCAAAGCCGTCGCCAAAACCGAAAAGCCGGATGCGACGCTGCTCGATCATCTCGGCGACATCCACGCCGCCTTGAAGCAGAACGACAAGGCGCGCGAGGCCTGGCGGAAATCTTTGGAGATCGAATCGAACGACATGGTGAAGAAAAAGCTGGAGAGCATCACGGCACCCGAAACGAAATGAGCCATCGCTACAACAAACACTACACTCGCGACCAAGCCCGGACGTTGTTGCCTCGTCTCCGACGGTGGCTTGAAGAGCTGCGCGCACACCATCGTGAGATGCAGCTTTGTGACAAGCGGCTCGAAGGTTTGATGAGCGGCGGCAACGATCTCGGGGGCGATCTCGTCAACAAATGGATTCGCACGCTTGCTGCCATGCAATCCATTCTTGCCGAGTTTCAACAGCGCGAGATCCAGATCAAAGACCTTGAACGCGGCCTGCTGGATTTTCCGGCGATCATCGGCGGCAGGGAGGTGTTCCTCTGCTGGGAAGAGGACGAGGACGACATCGAACACTGGCACGATCTGGACACGGGTTATTCCGGGCGGGAAAAACTTCTTTAGCATCAGCATGAGCAGACAGGGCAAATCGCAGTGGGATTTCGGTGAACTGTTTCCGGCGGCGGAAACCCGCCGCGTGCTGTCCGTCGGCGAACTCACCACACAGATCAAGCGCCTGCTCGAAAAACAAATCGCCTCCGTCTGGGTCAGCGGGGAAATCACCAATCTGCGCGCGCAAAGCTCCGGGCACGTTTACTTCACGCTCAAGGACGCCGCCGCACAGTTGAGTTGCGTGCTATTTCGCGGTGAGGGCGTCGCACATCGGGAGTTGTTGAAGGATGGCCGGAAGATTTTGATCCAGGGGGATGTGACGGTGTACGAGGCGCGCGGGCAGTATCAACTGCTCGTGCGCGCCGTGGAATTACAAGGTGTCGGTGCGTTGCAACTCAAGTTCGAGCAGCTCAAGCAACAACTTGCCGCCGAAGGATTGTTCGCCCAGGAGCGCAAGCGTCCGTTGCCGGAGTTTCCCCAGCGCATCGGCGTCGTTACTTCACCCACGGGCGCGGCCATTCGCGACGTGTTGCATGTCGTGCGACGGCGGAATCCGGCGCTGGAAATCATCCTCGCTCCGTGTCGTGTGCAGGGTGAGGGGGCGGGGGCGGAAATAGCCGGGGCAATCCGGTTGTTGAACGAATTCAATGCTTCCATCAAAACTGACGGGTCGCCCATCAATTTGATTCTGCTGACGAGAGGCGGTGGCTCGCTTGAAGACCTCTGGGCGTTCAACGAGGAAGCCGTGGCGCGCGCCATCTTCGAGTCCGCCGTTCCGGTCGTCAGCGCCGTCGGGCACGAAATAGATTTCACCATCAGCGATTTCGTGGCGGACGTGCGCGCGGCCACGCCGAGCGCGGCGGCGGAAATAATCACCGAGGGCGTGTTTGCCAGCCGCGAATTTGTGGCGGACGCGCCGTCGCGAATGAGGCAGCGCGTGGGACGACATCTCTCACAGGCCGCCGGGGATTTTGATTCCGTCCTGCAACGCTTCGCACGCGCGCATCCGAATCGCCGTCTGATGGAATGGGCGCAGCGTCTTGACGATTTGCAGACGGACGCAGTGCGTTGTGCGCGCCGGGCTTTGGGCGATC
>CAZFNB010000078.1:0-7958 GCA_964520235.1 uncultured Bifidobacterium sp.
ATTCCAGCCACTGGTGGGCTTCGCAGCCGTAGCGCGCCTTGACCTGCGGAAAATTCAACCCCTGCCAGTCGCCGAAATGAACCTCGTGCAAATCCGGCAGGATGACCGGTGCCGGTCGCGGCTCCTTCAAAACCGGGGCGAGCGTCTGGTGAACTCGCTTCATCGGACTGGAGAAAATCAGATCGAACTTCTGGGGGCGGAGATACCGTGCCAGCGCCAGCGCCTGTTGTTCGCCACGGGGCGACAGATTGATGTCAATCGTGCCGCCGAAGACCCCCTGGTAGGCGGCTTCAACCTCCGCGTGACGGACCAGATGAAGTATCGTTGCCGCGCTCATGCCTGCGCCAGCGCCTTCTCCTGCGCTTCGAGGAGTTGCCGGACACCGGCCTTGCCCAGCGTGAGCAACTCCGCGAGTTGCCCCTCGGTGAACGTCGCCTCCTCGCCCGTGCCTTGAAGCTCGATGAATTCACCCGCCGAATTCATGACAAGATTGAAATCCACCGCGGCGGAATTGTCTTCGATGTAGCACAAGTCCAGCAGCGCGTTGTTTGCCACGATGCCCACGCTGACTGCGGCGACGGCGTGGAGGATCGGGTTCTCGGTGATTTTTCCCGAAGCCAGCAGGCGGCGGATTGCAATCACAAGCGCCACGTATGCGCCGGTGATGGCCGCCGTGCGCGTGCCGCCGTCGGCCTGCAACACGTCGCAATCCACGCAGATGGTTCGCTGGCCGAGCTTGTCGAGGTCGAGCGTCGCCCGCATGGCGCGTCCGATGAGCCGCTGGATTTCTGACGAACGCCCGTCCAGTTTTCCCTTCGTGATGTCGCGTGCTTTCCGCGTCAGCGTGGAGTAGGGGAGCATCGAATACTCCGCCGTGATCCAGCCGCCTGTGACGTTCTGCTCCTTCATCCAGCGCGGCACGTTTTCCTCCACCGTCACGCCGCAGATGACGCGCGTGTTGCCCCACTCGATCAACGTGCTGCCGGTCGCGTGCGGTGCGATGTGATTCTGAAATCGTATGGGCCGAAGCTGGTTCGGCTGGCGACCATCGGGACGGGCATAGGATGCGGATGATTTTTTCGTCTCGGCCATAGTGCGCGGCATCGTACCGGGGCATCGCGCAGCGGGCAACGCAGAAAGCGCTCACCGCGATTCAAACTCGTATTCGCCCGATTCGATTGAGAAGACTGCCCGATCCGTTTCCTGCCGGAGAAATCTCACTCCGCCCGCGTGTTCAACGGGCTTTCCGTTTTCCGTCACGCTGCCGTCCGGCTTTGCGGGAACGAAGACCGTCGCTGTCGTGTTCGCCGGGATGCGGATTTTGAGCGTGAATTTTTCTTCGTCGCGCCGCCACTCGCTTGAAATTTTTCCGTGAACAGAATCGTAACTGGCGCGTGCCCAGGTGAGATCGCCGACGGGTTGCGGACGAATGATGATCTTTTTGAAGCCCGGGCCGGTTGGATCGCTCTCAATTCCGCAGAGGTCCTTGTAAAACCATTCTGTGATGTGGCCGAGCATGAAATGATTGTGCGACGATGTCAGGTTCGCGTCCCACGCTTCGGTGAGACTCGTCTCGCCTTTCTTGAGCATGTAACCGTAGCCGGGCCGTTCGTCCTGATTGATCATCTTGTAGATCAGATCGGAGCGGCTGCCTTGGGCGAGGGCTTGAAGCAAAAAACGAAAACCGATGTCGCCCGCAGTCATCTGGCAATCGCGCGACTCCACGTCTTTCACGAGTGAAGCCAGCACGGCATTGCTGTGCGCCGGGTCAACGATTCCAAACACCAGCGGCAGCGCATTCGCCGCCTGTGATCCCGTCGCATACATCCCGTTCGTCGCATCAAAGAACTTTTCGTTGAACGCGCGGCGGATGCTTTCCGCTTTCGTCGTGAACTTCTGTGCCTCGTCAGACTTCCCCAGAAGCGCGGCGGCCTGCGCGAGAATCCACGCATCGTGAAAGTAAAATGCCGTTGCTGTCACGGGTGGTGGTGTGTTTTGTGACGCACCGGATTTTTTCGGTCCGAGATCAAACCAGTCGCCGAGGCTGAGGTGAATGATGTTGTTGCTCGCGCAGCTTTCGAGAAAGCCGAAGTAACGTTTCATGTCCGCGTAGTGGGTGCGGAGCAGATCAAGGTCGCCGCAGAACTGATATTGCTGCCACGGCACGATGATGAAGGCACTGCCCCATTCCGGCGACGCGCGGAACGCGCCTTTGAACTCCGTGTATTCCGGCGCGATGTTCGGCACGAGGCCGGAATCCGTCTGCGCATCCGCCATGTCGTTCATGCCCTTGGTGAACATTCGCGCCATGTCGAACTCGTAACGGATGGCCGGGCCGTTGAGATGATATTGCTCCAGCCAGCCGAGCTTTTCGCGATGCGGACAATCCGTCAGCACGGAAACCATGTTCGCGCGTTGCGCCCAGCTGACGAGATCACGGATGCGGTTGAGCAACGGATTGGAACATTCGAACTCGCCGACGGGCGCGGCGCTCGAATGGACGATGACGCCTTCGAGAGATTCGATGCGGGGCAACCTGGTCTTGGTTGGGCGCGTCACTCCGTGCGCGCCGTCAACCGCGTTTGCAGCGGCGGCGGGCAGGGGACTGCCCGCCCCACCTGCCGGAAACAATTCCGCCTGCACGTAACGGCAGCCGACGTAGTAGAACTGTGGAAACCACTCCTCGGTTTTGCCCGTTGATTTTGTGTATTGCCACCACGAGATGCCGCGGTTCGTGCTGCCCATCGTGCTGCGCTGGATCGTGCCATCCGGGTTCAACACCTCCGCTGGAATGAGTCGCACGGTGCTTCCCGCCGGGCCGCTCACGCGCAATCGCGGCATGAAGCCCGCGTTCTGGCCGAGGTCAAAAACGTGAGTTCGTTCTGATAGCTTTTGAACCTTGACCGGTTTGCGAACTTCAATCTCGCGCAACGGCTCGGTCGCTGCGCTGTGGCCGCGCAGTTTTCCCGAAGGCCTGACGATCACCACTGCATTGCTCCAGCCCGGGCCATCAAACCCCGGCTTGTTCCAGCCCTTGGGATAGAGGCGCGCGTCAAAATCCTCGCCGCCGTAGATGCTGTTGTAGGTGATCGCTCCGGGATGCGTGCGCCATGATTCATCCGTGACGACAAACTCCTTCGAGCCGTCCGCGTATTCGAGTTCGATCTGGCAGATGGCGCGCAACGGGCCGAACGAGCCGGTGAACTTGGCGAAACGATTCCGCCGTTCGACGTGATACATGCCGTTGCCGAGCGTGATGCCGACGGCGTTGTCGCCCTTGCGAAGCAGACCGGTGATATCCCGCGTGTCGTAGAGAATCGTGTCGTTGTAATCCGTCCAACCCGGTGAAAGCAGATCTGTGCCGACCTTTGCGCCGTTCAACGACATCTCGTATTGACCGAGGCCGGTGACGTGCGCGATGGCCCGTGTCAGGCCGGGCTTCACGGAGAATTCCTTCCTCAACAACAACGAATCGCTCGCCGCCGGGGCGCAAATCCATTTTGCCTGCCAGTCCTCCGGCTGCAACAGTCCCATCGTCCAGGATTTCGGTTTGCTCCATGCGCCAGGCACGTCGTTCTTGTCCCACACGCGCACGCGCCACAGTATCTCCTGCGAAGACTGAAGCGACTCGCCGGCATAGCGGATGTTCAATGTCTCGTCTGAAGAAACCTTGCCGCTGTCCCACGACGGGGATGCTCCCGGCGTGAGCAGATACGCACGGGTGAAGGCTTGAATCTGATACGCCGTCTGCCGCTGCCCGCGCTCAGTGCTTTCGAGTTTCCACGAGAGGCGCGGCTGGGTGACGTCAATGCCGGATGGATTTTGGGCGAATTCGCAACGCAAGCCGGTCGGGTTTGCGGCAAATACGATTAGGTTTGTTCCAAAGAGAAAACAAAGCACGAAGTGTGGCGCTAGGTTCTTCATTGATGCTGTCAATCTTTGGGAAGAACCGACAAGGCGCTCACAATCTTGCCAAGGCTTGATGGCCGAACTGCCAATCGGACGACTTCTTGATTGTCCTCCTCCTGTTCCGTCGCATAGCACTCTGGAACGTACAATCTCAGCTTCTTGAATAATCCTTCCGCCTTGTCACCGCTTCCTTCCCATCCATCCACGCCTGTGCATTTCCCCCCTTCAAACAAATGGCAACTCGTGCCAGTCTCATCGGCAGCGAGTATGAATACGCGCGCCCGCAGTTGTTTAGACACTACCTCGGCTTGCTCCTTTGTTTCATCTTCCTGACCATTGAGATTGAAACCGATGAAGCTGAATATGACCGTCCAAGCGGACTCGCTCGTTTGGACAATAGGTATCCATCTACCGGAAACGGGGTCGTGCTTCTTGGATGATACAACTTCGATGTTCTCACGCTTCTCGCGGGGTTTCGTCGCGCGGCAATACTCCGTTATCACTTTATCAATGGGCGATTCCACCGCCAGAAGCGCACAAGCCCCACCCAACTCTTCTACCAGAGAAACGAAGTTTGAAAGACCTGTCGTGAATTTGAGCGCGTGACCTCGAATTGTTGGAAGCTTGATTCTTGGTAGCTTTGGTTTTTGCGGGTAGGCTTTTTTTGCGGGTGGGCTTTTCTTGATCGCTCGTCTTGCTAGCTTGGCTTGAGAGCGAATTCGGAAGAATTCGACAATCTCTTTGTGCCCGTGTCTTTTTGCCAACTGTTCTGCTGTCTTGCCTTCTTTATTTTGGATACTGATGTCGGCCCCAGCATTCACGAGCATCCGAACAACTTCAAGACTCCCATGCTTTGCCGCTTGGTGAAGCGGGGTGTTCTTGGACAGGAAATACTGGCGGTTGGGATCGGCACCAGCTTTAAGAAGCACTTTCGTCGCGTCGGGATTTGTGCAGGTTGTGTGAAGGGGAACATGCCCACGCACCGTTAAGTCGTCAAGATCGTCGTAATCACGGTGGTTAACGTCCGCTCCCGCCTTAATAAGCTCCGCCATGATTTCAGCGATAACCTTTTTGTCGTGGTTCATTCCTAAAGTCAACCAACTCGACTCAAGTTTTGCGCCATGCTTGAGGAATAAACGGACTGAATCCAATTGTCCGTAAGACCTGGCCGTCTGAAGTGGTGTCCAATAACCTTTCTTGTTCACATCGGCACCGCGTTTCAGAAGGAATTCGGCAATCTCGATATACCCTTTTTGACCAGCGATCTCTAGTGGGGTTCTTCCATGATAGGGCCCCGACTTGTTCACATCAGCTCCAGCATCCAACAATATTTCAACAATCTTGCGACTTCGTACATTGACCGCGTCTGACAAAGGCGATCCTTCTTGGGACATGAAGCCGTTTGGATCAGATCCTTCCTTCAACAGCCGCTTCACCGCCGAGGCATCAGCTTTCTCACAGGCATCTGAGAGTTCGTTTGCCAACACAGCTCGGGTTTTTGCGGCTGTCACTTTAATCGGCTTGGGTTTCATCATCGCCCTGCCCGGTTCAAAAACTCTGCACCGCGCCGCCGTCCACGGGCAGCACCACGCCATTGACGAACTTTGCCGCCGGTGATGCGAGATAAACCGCCGCCCAGCCGATGTCGTCGGGTTCGCCGAAGCGGCCCATCGGTGTGCGCGAGAGGATTTTTGCGCGGCGACACGGGTCGTTGCTCAACGCGGCGTCGAGCATGTCCGACGCAATCCAGCCGGGCGCAATGGCGTTCACGCGGACATCGTGCGGCCCCCATTCCGTGGCGAGCGTTCGCACCAGTCCGAGATACGCGCTCTTGGCGGCGGCGTAAGCGATGACCTTCGGCACGCCCATGAACGACGCCATCGAAGCCGTGAACAGCACGCAGCCTTCGCGGCGCTTGAGCATCCGTTTGCCGACTTCACGCGTGAGCGCAAACGCGCCGAAGACGTGCGTGTTCATCACGCCCGCGAATTCGGCATCGCTGGTTTCTGCGGCGTCCTTTTTCAGATGCACACCGGCGTTGTTGACGAGAATGGAAACCGGTCCGCCGATGTGTTCGGCCTGTTCGGCAAGGATGGGCGCGGATTTAAGCTGGGTGATGTCGCCGACGAGGATGGAGGCGTTGCGTCCGATTTCTTCGCACGCTTTTTTGAGTTCGATCTCGCGACGTCCAACGAGGATGACCTGCGCGCCCGCCGCCACAAAACATCGCGCCATGCCGAGGCCGAGGCCGGTGCCGCCGCCGGTGATGAGCGCGGTTTGCCCTGTGAGGTCGAACGGCGATCTGTTTTTCGCTTTGTTCATGCAGCGGCTGGGCGAAGGATAATTATGAGTTTCGGTTTCGTCGAGTCACAGAATTGCGCCAGTCGCCTTTCGAACACAGTTTGAATTTGCCCTCGTGTGTGGCCGTCATCATCATGCATAAAGCTATGACTCAGCCACCAACCAGTTCCGTTTTTGTGTCTTCTCGTGTCACCCGCATCATGCCCGCAATTTTAATCGCACTGTTTTCGCTCGTTGCCGCGATGGCGTCTGCGGCGGTGGGCGTCGGGCAGCTTCGCTGCGAACACCTGGAAAACCCGCTGGGCATTGACGTGCCTCAACCGCGCTTGAGCTGGATCATCGAATCCGGGGAGCGTGGCGTGAAACAGACCGCGTATCAAATCATCGTCGCATCGAGCGCGGCGAAATTGAAATCCGGCGAAGGCGATTTGTGGGACAGCGGGAAGGTTGCATCGGACGCATCGGTGCTGGTGGGTTACACGGGCAAAGCGCTCGTGTCGCACGCGGAATGTTTCTGGAAGGTCCGGGTCTGGGACGGTGGCGACAAGGCATCCGACTGGAGCAAACCGGCAAAGTGGACGATGGGGTTGCTGGACGCGGGCGATTGGAAAAATGCGCGCTGGCTGGGGCAGGACGAGGCTGATGTCACGAACAGTCTTTCCGGCACAAGCTGGATCTGGTTTCCAGAAGGCAATCCGGCGGTGGCTGCGCCCGTGGAGACAAATTATTTCCGTCGCGTCGTCACGATTCCCGCTGGTCGCCAGATCAAGCGCGCGATTTTTCAATACACCGGCGACAACGAGGCACGCGGCTGGATCAATGAGAGTGACGTCGGCGCACGGAACAATCACAAAACGGTCAAATGGAATGACATCACCACGCGCATCGAGCCGGGCAGGACTTATGTGTTCGGCCTGACCGGGCGCAACGAAGGCAAGGAGCCGAATCCCGCCGGCGTGATCGGGTTGCTGACGATTGAATTTGCGTCGGGCGAACCGATCGTGATCCGCACGGACGAAAACTGGAAGGTCTCGAAGCAGTTTGAGAAAGGCTGGAACACAACGGCGTTCAATGATTCAAGCTGGGTCGCGGCCAAAGTCCTCGGGCCGTCCGGCATGGAGCCGTGGAGCGAACCGCGCACGGCGGAGGAGCGAAGGCTGCCCGCGCGCTGGCTTCGCAAAAAGTTCGACGTGGAGAAAAAGGTTTCGCGCGCGACGGTTTATTTCTCGGGCCTCGGTCTGTCCGAGCTTTATCTCAATGGAGAAAAAGTTGGCGATGCCGTGCTTTCGCCCGCGCTCTCGCAGTATGACAAGCGCGTGTTCTACGTGACCCACGATGTGACCAGGCAGCTTCGCAGTGGCGCAAACGCGCTTGGCGCGGTGCTGGGCGGCGGAAGGTTTTGCTCGGATCGCAGCAAAGTCTATGCGGGCACTGTGAACTTCGGCTGGCCGAAGATGATCCTGCTCCTGCGCGTCGAGCATACGGATGGTTCGGTGAGCGAAGTCGTGAGCGACGAGTCGTGGAAGTTCACGACCGACGGGCCGATTCTTTCCAACGGTGAATTCGATGGCGAGGAATACGACGCGCGCCGCGAACTCGGCGCTTGGAGCGAGCCTGATTACTGGATTGATGGCGGGTTCGAGTGGCGGCTGGGCAAGGCTTTGTCCGGCCAGCCCGCGACGGAAGTGAAG
Source organism: uncultured Bifidobacterium sp. (assembly GCA_964520235.1). Classification (GTDB taxonomy): domain Bacteria; phylum Verrucomicrobiota; class Verrucomicrobiia; order Limisphaerales; family JADLHS01; genus JADLHS01. The sequence continues at coordinate 7,902 of CAZFNB010000078.1, forward strand.
CTTGCCGCATTGCCCCGATGGCAGTCTGCTCAACTGGTTTCCGCGCCCGCAGGCAGG
>CAZFNB010000079.1:0-7912 GCA_964520235.1 uncultured Bifidobacterium sp.
CGCTCGAAATGAGCGAACTCGGCGGTCTCGCCAAGAAACTGCGCTTCATCGGCGTGGCCTTCGTGATGGCGGCGATGGCGGGCTGCGGTCTGCCGGGCTTTCTGAATTTTGTAGGCGAAGTCTCGGTTTTCTTCGGTGCGTGGAGTCAGCCAACCTTGCGCGTTGTGACCGTGCTCGCCGTCTGGGGTGCGTTGATCATCGGCGCAGTTTACATGCTGCGTGCCGTCCGCGCTGCGATGCACGCCGAGATGCCGGAGAAATGGAGCGGCGTTGCCGATGCGAACGCGTGGCGCAAGCTGCCGTTCCTGATCTTGCTCGCGAGCCTGCTGGTGTTTGGCTTCTTCCCGAAGCTGCTCACGGAAAAGGTGAAGCCGGTGACGGAACAGATCGTAAAACAAATCTCCACCGGAGAGAAAGCCTCGCCGGTGGAAACTGTGGCTGAAAATCCGGCCAGCGTGACGCCCGTCGTCCGTTAGTTGTCTCCATCCAGAAGTCCGCCCAACCCTCCGAGAATCGAACCTTCTTCGCGCCCTGTTGTCGCGCGGGATGCTGACACAATCCGATCCGCCATACGACTGAGCGGAAGTGATTGCAGCCAGATTTTTCCGGGGCCGCGCAGCGTGGCAAAGAACAGCCCTTCACCGCCGAACAGCGCGGATTTGATTTTGCCGACGTATTGGATGTCGTAGGCCACACTCGGCTGGAATGCAACGATGCAGCCGGTGTCCACACGCAAGACTTCGCCGGGTGCGAGCACGCGTTCGTAAATGTTCCCGCCCGCATGAAGGAATGCCCAGCCATCACCTTGCAAGCGCTGCATGATGAAACCTTCGCCGCCGAACAGTCCCGCGCCGATCTTTTTGTTGAACGCGATGCCGACGCTGACGCCCTTGGCCGCGCAGAGGAACGAGTCCTTCTGCGCGATGAGTTCGCCGCCGATCTCGGCGAGGTGCGTGGGAATGATCTTGCCCGGGTATGGCGCGCCGAACGCGACGCGCTTTTTCCCCATGCCGCGATTCTGGAAAACAGTCATGAAAAGCGATTCACCCGTGAGCAGTCGTTTGCCTGCGCCCATGAGCGCGCCGAGGAAGCCGCTGTTCTGCTGTGAACCGTCGCCAAAGATGGTTTCCATCTCGATGGCGTCGTCCATGTACATCATGCCGCCTGCTTCCGCGATGGCGGCTTCGTTGGGGTCGAGTTCGATCTCGACGAATTGCATGGCGTCGCCGAAGACCTTGTAATCAATTTCGTGCATCCGGTTCATAGAATGGTTTTCGATTCGTTGCGGGCATGATGCAAAAAGTTTTGTGATGTGCCAGCTACAAAGTTGGGTGAAAATTCCTCCAGGCCAGGGATGATCCTCGCGAGCCGATACGTTTACTCGCCATTGCCACGCCACCATGGGTAGCATTGGCTACGATGAATACGGGTGAAAGAAGACCTGGCGATACGCTGGCCTTGCTGCCACACGGCATCGAGTTCCGGTTCGTGGACCGCCTGCTTGAACTTGAACCGGGCAGGCGAGGCGCAGGTGAATACTGCGTTCGCGGTGACGAACATTTTTTGCGCGGACATTTTCCCGGAGACCCGTTGATGCCGGGCGTTCTGCTTGTGGAGGCCGCCGCGCAACTGGCGGGTGTGGTGGCCCAGAGTGATCCAACGATCAAACCTCTCGCAGCGTTGAAGCTCACGGCGATCCGCAATGCGAAGATTCTCGGTGGCGCGCGCCCCGGCGAGACATTGCGGATCGAGGCGGTCATCGTCGGGCGGATGGGTAATCTTATCCAGGCGTCGGCGCAGATCGAGGTGGCGGCTGGTGTGATTCTTAAAACCGAGCTGACGTTGAGCGGCACGATGGTTTGAACATCACACGGATGTGTCGCCGATGCGTCAGGGTTTTGTTTTGACAACCCGACGTGAACCTTGTGGCATTGGCCGCACGAGTTTTCCATGAAAAGATACAATGTCGGCATCGTCGGATACGGCTGGGTTGCCACCGCGCACATCCCGGCGATCAACGCGAGTTCGCTTGCACAAGTTTCGGCCGTCTATTCTTCGCGGACGCTGAATCAGGCGGAACTCAGCAGCAAGCATGGCGGCAACATCAAGGCTTACGATGATTACGACACGATGCTGGCGGATCCCGACATTGATGTGGTTTCGATTTGCAGCTACCCGTATCAACACACGGAGCAGGTCATCAAAGCCGCGCGTGCGGGCAAACATATCATCGTCGAAAAGCCGCTTTGCCTCTCGTTAAAGGAACTACGTGCGATGGAAGCCGCGATCAAGAAGGCGGGCGTCAAGACATGCGTGTGCTTTGAATGCCGCTTCTCCAGCCAGTTCCTGGCGACGAAAGCGGCGATTGACGAAGGACTGCTCGGCACACTGCATTATGGCGAGGTGGATTACTATCACGGCATCGGCCCGTGGTATGGACAATTCCGCTGGAACACGCGCAAGGATGCCGGTGGCAGCGCCCTGCTCACGGCAGGCTGCCACGCACTCGATGCCCTGCTGCTTTGCATGGGGAACGATGTTGTCGAAGTCACAAGTTACGACACAAAATCCTCCAGCAAAATCTTCAAGCCCTATGAGTACCCGACGAGCAGCGTGACGATCCTCAAGTTCAAGAACGGCAGTGTCGGCAAATGCGCCGCCATCGTGGATTGTCTGCAACCGTATTATTTTCACACTCACCTCGTCGGCAGCGAGGGCAGCCTGCTCGACAACAAATTCCATTCGCAAAAACTCAAGACGAACAAGAGCAAGTGGAGCGAACTCTCGATGAAGATGCTGGATTCGGGCGACGTGTCGGATCACCCCTACACCACGCAATTCGAGGCGTTCTTCACCGCGCTGGCCGCCAGCAAAGAAATGCCCCTCACCAGCTTCGCCGACGCCGCCCGCACGCACGAGATCATGTTCGCCGCCGACAAGTCCGCAGCAACGGCGAAGCTCGTCAGGTTGTCGGGACAGAAATAATAATTCCTTGAACCCGATTGGTGAATGAGGGATTGACTTTCACCACAAACCGTCAGAGCACCATGACAGCACGTCTTTCAAAAGTATTCTGCGCTGCCATCACGGTGACCGCTGCGTGCGGATTGCTACAAACGGAAGTCATCGCAGAGAATCCTATCGTTGCCTACGCGATGCCAGGGCCGATTGGGAGCGTGCTGATCCAATCGGACGGGAAGATCGTCACAATGGGCTGCGGTTTCTTGTATTTCAGGGACGAGGAGGCTGGCACGGTCGGAGAAATGAACGCATCCGTGGCTCGATTCCATCCCGACGGCTCCCTGGATTTCGGTTTCGGCGCCCGAGCTGACCTGCCGCAAACGATCAGCGTGTTCGAGGAGCATCTGTCATCAAGAACTGATGGCCGCATGTTGGTTGGGGGCAGTTTTGTCGGTGCTGGCGGACTATGCCGCCCAGAATTGGCGATGTTGTCACCGGATGGTACGCGGGACAAGGGCTTTGCCCCATGGTGCGGCGAAACGAACGAACTGAATGAAGTGATGCCGAAACCCTGGGGTGGATTGCCGTTGCGTCTGGCGGCGTTTGACACCAACGGGCAAATCGCAGTCGCGTGCCTTACCCGAAATCCACAGACTTCCGAATTGCGAGGGTTCACTTTGGATGACAACGGCTGTGTCCTTGGCAGGCGACAACCAGATTGGGCCAAAGCGAAGTTCCCGGCGTCTCTGTTTTCCTCACTCAACGAAAGGGGTTTTCAACTGTTCCGTCCCGTGCATTGGAGCAATCCCGAAATTACAGCTTGGAGTTTGAACCCACCAAAAACTTCAAGCTACTACTTCTACTGCACGGCGGGTGATCCGCCATCCGCTGGCGACGCAGCACAAGTGCTAAAAGCAATCTTCGCCGAGTTCCCGCTGGAGCTGTGCAATAACGCCGCGCGACTGCCAGACGGTGCAATCCTGCTCGTGCAGGACGGCGGCACTGGCCGATTCATGCGTTTTGACAAGAACTGGCTGCCGGTTCTTAGCTACACTAACACCCTTCGTGCGAGTGGCTATCTGAGTCTCATGGTGCAAAAGGACGAAAAACTTTTGACAGCCCGTGGAGGCGATTTGCACGACATCACCGGCGCAAAGCCCGGAGATGTGGTTCGCTTCAATGCCGATGGCTCGGTTGACAAAGGCTTCCGCTGCGACACCGACGAGCGCGTTATGTGCATGGCCGTGCAGGACGACGGGAAGATTGTCATCGGAGGTTTTTTTACCAAGGTCAACGGCATCGAAGCTCCGCGCCTGGCCCGGCTCAATTCCGACGGATCACTGGACCGCTCCTTTCAGCGCTCGTCCACCAATTTGAGAAGTCTTGTCGCTGGACGGCGATTGCCCGTCAAGAAATTGGCGAATGCGTCATCAGCCAGGCCATCCGCAACGCAATCAGAATCCCGGACAACCGCGCCAGAAACTTCAGCACAATCAGTTCTCATCACTTCAATGAGCATCGCGTCCGGGATTGCAACCATCAGCTATCGCGGGTCGCCCAACCAGACCTACATTTTGCAGGCCTGCGCCGCCATAAACGTAGGCGAATGGTTCAACGTGATCACAAACCGCACGGACGCCAGCGGCTCAGGCACTCTCACCGATCGGAGTGCGAAAGAATCTGCATCCCGCTTTTACCGCGTAGCCGCGCCTTGAGCATGTCATCTGTCATTTCAACAGTAAGCGCGAAGATAAGGGCAGATATCAAACCCGCCAACCGCCTCGAATTCGAGCGCGATCTCTGGTCACGCTAGATCACTCTTGTCGGGGGTGTGGATGAAGCGGGGCGCGGGCCGTTGGCCGGGCCGGTCGTGGTGGCGGCGACCCGCAGGCCGGTGAGGATGTCCGAATTGAAGTAACCGCACATTGGCGTGCAAAGCGCAAAAAAGTGTGGAAAACAACGGCTTGATGGTTGACCGCTTGTTGGAAATGAGCATGATATGATTCAATTCAATGGGTGTTGTTGTCTTATCATGCTGTTGCGGCAGCCGGGTGTTGAAGGCCGCCGTTTTTTTGATGGTTGCTGTGCTTGCCGCTTCTGCGGGTGACTGGCCGCAATATCGCGGGCCCACTCACGATGGTGTTTCAACCGACCGAATCAACACGAACTGGTTCGGGTCCGTGACGAACGCAGTCTGGTTTGTACCCGTGAGCAACAGCCTTTGCAGTTTCGCCGTAAGCGGTGGATATGCCCTCAGTCAGGTCAACCGCTTCATGAACGGCACAAACCGCGAGGTGTGCGTGGCGTTGAACATCACCAACGGTGTCGAGGCGTGGTCTCGCGACCTTGATGATGCCGATTATCCGAAAGACACCGGTGTGGGCAACAACGGGCCGCGAACCACCCCCTCCATCATTGGCGATTCCGTTTACGTGCTGACCAGCTATCTCAAACTTTACCGGCTTGCACTGACGAACGGCGCGACAATCTGGCAGAAAGATTTGCTGGCGTTGTACGGTGGTTTGAACGAGGACAACCAGAACTCAATGTCGCCGTTGATCGAGAACGGATTGATTTTTGTGAACACCTGCGCCGGCACCACCATTCCGGCCGGCGTGGGCGTTTCCAATCTGATGGCGTTCAGCACAACGGACGGCGCGCTTGTCTGGCGTTCCCGCAATGAAAACATGACCCATTCCAGACCGGTCATGGCAACGATTCACGGCGTGCGACAGGTCATCTTCGGCACGAGGACGGGGGTGGTTTCCCTCAACCCGACGAACGGCACGTTTCTCTGGAAGTTCAACTACCCCTTCACGGTCGCAGACAATTACGACGTGATGACTTCGCCGGTCGTGTACAACGACGTCGTTTTCATCATGGGGCCAAGGTCGTATTTGATGGGATCCACAGCCCGGCGAATAACATTCACAAACGGCTCGTGGTTTGCGACCAATCAACTCTGGGCCAAGACCGGAGCCACCGGTGTCTCCACGGACAATGTTGCCACATGGTGGACGACACCGGTGGTTCTGGATGGTTTTCTCTACGGCCAGATCGGCAATCAAGTCGGCAGCACCGGCGGCGAGAGCAACGATACCTGTCCGCTCAAGTGCGTGGACATTCAAACCGGGGCGGTCAAGTGGGCAACGAACAATTTTGGGCGCGGTGGTTTGCTGGTGGTGGACAAGAAACTGGTCGTTTTGACCGAGAGAGGATTGCTGGTTCTGGTGAAGCCAAACACAAATTCCTACATCGAACTGGGGCGTTTTCAGGCCATCCCGGATTACAACAGCCTCACCAACAAATGTTGGAACGCACCCGCTGTGGCAGATGGGAAAATCTATGTTCGCAGCACGTACTTCGGCGCGATGTTCGATACTTCAATCCCGCAACTCAAACTGGATGCGCCGCTGCCTCAACCGCCAGGCAAACTCCAACTGACCGTCCGCACCAGCAATGGCAGCGCGCTGGACTCGAACCGGATGTCGGGCATGGAAGTGCGCGCCGGCACCAATCTCACTTTGTCGCCGGAAGCGTGGCCAAAGTTGACAAACAATCTCGTGCTCACGAACGGTGTCGTGGTCGTCACCAACATTGATGGTGCGTCATCGCACCGATATTTCATCGTGGCTGAACCCAAATGATCCCCCGCATGAACCCGGAAACTTTTCCCAATTTTAAGCGGTCGCCATCGCACCGCGCTTTTACGTTGATCGAACTGCTGGTGGTGATTGCCATCATCGCCATTCTCGCGGCGCTGCTGCTGCCCGCGTTGTCGAGTGCCAAGGAAAAGGCGCGGCGCACCAGTTGCAAGAACAGCGTGCGGCAGTTGCTCATCGCCCTGAACATGTACGGTCTGGACAACACGCAATTCCTCCCGTCCGGCGCACCCAACAAGCCGCTGCCCGCCAACGACGATCATCTGCCTGTGATCAGCAACGCGACCAGCAATTCCATTGTGCAATACGCGGGCACGCCGAAGATGGCCAGTTGCCCGAACTTCGCGGACTATTTCCTCGATCAACAGAATCAACGCCCGTTGGAGGAGCAGGATTACGGTTTTGTGATGGGCTACAATTATCACGGCGGCCACATCAACACGCCGTGGCCGCCCGCGAACGGCCACACGAACACATGGATTTCACCGCAGAAACTGACGGATAATCCCGGCTTGGAATTGATCACCGACATGAATGACTGGTCTCCCGGTTACATGCAGACCTTTGCGCCACATGGCAAGAGCGGGAGAATTGTTACCGGTGGCGACGACTATTCAAACGTCGGGGCGAACGGAGCCACCTCGGCGGAAATCGGCGCCGTCGGTGGTAACGTGGGATTGCTCGATGGTTCGGTGGCCTGGAGAAAGGTGCAAATCATGCACGTCTATGCCGGTTCGCAGCAATGGGGCGACACCGGGTGCTGGGCGATGTGGTGAGCTTACGCCGTCACCGCTTCACCTTTCAAAATCCAGTCGTAGCCCTTGGCTTCGAGTTCGAGAGCCAGCTTCTTGTCGCCGGATTTCACGATGCGACCATCCACCAGAACGTGAACGAAGTCGGGCACGATGTAGTTGAGGAGGCGCTGATAGTGCGTGATGACGAGCTGGGCGTTGGTCTTGTTCTTGAGTTTGTTGACGCCGTGCGAAACGACCTTCAATGCGTCAATGTCCAGACCGGAATCGGTTTCATCGAGGATGGCAAGCTTGGGTTCGAGAATGGCCATCTGAAAAATCTCGGCGCGCTTTTTCTCGCCGCCTGAAAAGCCTTCATTGACCGAACGCTTGAGGAGGTCGTCTTTCAACTCAAGCAACTTCATCTTGTCCTTTACGAGCGTGAGAAATTCCATGGCGTCTAGTTCCGACTGGCCATGGTGCTTGCGGATTTCGTTTAGCGCGGCCTTGAGGAAGTAGGTGCTGTTGACGCCCGGAATCTCGACAGGATATTGGAAC
>CAZFNB010000080.1:0-7905 GCA_964520235.1 uncultured Bifidobacterium sp.
CCATGCGCCGATTTCGCGGAGCATCTGCTGTTCGTGTTCGGGAATCGTGCCGTCGGCTTTCGGGCCGATATTCAGGAGCATCGTGCCGTTCTTGCTGACGACGTCCACGAGTTCATCCACAATTTCGCCGGTGTCTTTGTAAATGTGGTTGGTGATGTAACCCCAGGAATTGCGCGATACGGAAGTGCAGGTTTGCCAGAGTGCGGGCTGAATGTCGCTGGCCGCGCCGCGTTCCATATCGAATACACCCGAACCACGCGGGTAGGAGATGCCTTCCCATTCCTTGAAATTGATGGCGACCTGTTTCTTCCACTCGACCCCGCGATTGTAATAATACGCCGCGAACGTTTTCAGATACGGCTGGAACACCGGCTGACAAATCCACCAATCGAAGTAGAGAACTTCCGGGCGATACTTGTCCACGATTTCGCAGGAGCGCAGCAGCCAGTCGTCGAGGAATTCCTTGGTCGGCGGCTCGGCTTGAGCCTCGGAGGTGCGCTTGTTGACGGCTGGGCCGTAAAGGTCGGCGAAACGCGGGTCACGTACATCAGACTCGAAATACATACCGTTATCGAAGAAGAACCAGTGCTCGGCGCGATGCGACGATGCGCCGAAGACAATACCTGCTTTGCGGAAGGCTTTGGCTTGCTCGGCGATAACGTTGCGTTGCGGGCCGAGTTTGGCGGCTGACCAGTCGGACAATTCGGACGCATACATCGCGAAGCCATCATGATGTTCGGCCACAGGCACAACGTATTTGACGCCCGCTTCCTTGAACAACTTGGCCCAAGCGGTGGCGTCAAATTTCTCCGCCTTGAACGATTGGAAAAAATCCTTGTAACCGAACTGCGATTGCGGCCCGTAGGTGGCGACGTGATGTTTGAATTCCTTCGATCCCTGCACATACATGTCGCGCGGATACCATTCGCTGCCGAAGGCGGGCACGGCATACGCACCCCAATGGATGAACAGGCCGAACTTCGCGTCCTGGTACCATTTTGGCGTCTGGAATTTGTTCGTGATGGATTCCCACGTCGGCTGGAACGGGCCGCGTTTGGCGATGGCATCAATCGCGGCGAGGCGTTTTTCGATCTCAGCAGGAAATAATTTTGAAACAAACTTGTGACCAACGTTCGTGACCATCGAGTTGCTGACTTTCCATAGGTAATCCAAATCCTTCTTCGTGGCCGTGAAAGCCGTGCCATGCTTCAAGTTCGGCGGAAACGTCATTTCACTGGTGGTGTCAGTGAAGGTTTTGAAGTCACGCGTCTTCATCGAGGTGTAATGCCTGGCGCTGTAAGACTCGTAATAAATCAACCAGTCGTCGCCGACCTTCAAGCCGCATGGGCCTTCTGTCAGCTTTGCTGTGAGGTTGGTGGAGATATCGCGCCACGGGCCAAGTGGCGTATCACCGAAGGCGACGCGGATGTTGCGTTGCGGACGGGTGTTGTCCTTGAGCAAAAGCACGTAACGGTCGGTGTCTTTGAGAATCTGGCAATCAATCACGCTGAAATCAGGATCGAGGAACAGTTTCGTCGGAGCAAAGGTATTGAAGTCCTTGGTGGTGGTGAAATACATCCGATGATTGTTCGTGCTCGGCTCAAGATGATCGGGAAAGCGGCCAGGAATCGTTGAAGCCCACGCGATGATGAATTGCTTTTCCTTTTCGTCGAAGAACAGTTCTGGCGCCCAGACGTTGCAGACGGTCGGCTCGTGCGCCATCACAGGAATGAATTTCTGTTCCGACCAGTGCACGAGGTCTTTGCTGTGGGCGTAACCGAATCCGTTGTTGCCCTTCCACGCGGAAGTCCAAACGAGATGCCACGTGCCGTCGGGCCCGCGACAGATGCTTGGGTCGCGCATGATTTTTGTGTCCACCTGCGCCTTTAAGCACAGTCCGGGTACGTTGCTCCAGGAATAACCATCGTAGCTGAATGCGAATCGCAATCCGTCCTGCTCCGGCTCTTTGAACGTGGCGAAAAGATAAACAGGAGCAGCCGGATTGGTGAGCTGCGCGAAAGTGGTATGAGTTATAGCGCCCAGCAGGCAGGCCAGCAGGACGAATCGGAGTGATCGGCGGTTAATCATGGAGACTGAAAAGAGTTTAGTCGCAGCCAGACGGTCATTTCACCGGCATTGCGATTGCCCCAGACAGAGTAAGGAATGAGACGCAATTTAACGGGCGTGGGTCTGGCTGATTGCAATTCGCGGTAAAGTTGGCCCTTCCAGCCCGGATTGGCATGGGCGGACGCCGCGCCTTCGATCACAGTGACACCACCAAGCAGCCGTTGGTCATATCGGGCACGAAGTTTGACGTCCGGTGAGAGTGAAATATCAAGAGGTTTCACGCCTCTGGGCAAATCCGCCGATTCGAGACAATAGACAATCGGCCCGCGTTTGACGGCGACCTGCCCCAACGTTTCCTCCACGAGCGGATTGGCTTCGATCAACTCGGTGTCCATCTGCAAATCGAGATCAATGATGTCGCCGGCTTTCCAGACGCGGCCAAGTTCGTGATAGCTGGCGGACTTCGGTGACGGGTCAGGTGGACGACGATTGACACGGACGGAGGCAGCTTTGGCCCAACCGGGGATGCGAAGCTTGAGGGCAAATTCTTTCTCCGGCGCGGAGAGGATTCTGATGTGGATGCGACCGTTCCACGGATATTCAGTTTCCTGCGCAAGTTTTACTTTGCCAACGGCAGGCAATTCCGTTTCCAGTTCGCTCGCTCCGTAGAAGTTCACCCAAATGGTATCAACCGATCTGGCGTAAGCGTATTGCGCCGAGCTGGCGATGGTGCGGACAAGATTGGGCGGGCAGCAGAACGAACTGACATAAGGCACGCGTTGATGTTGCCAGCGAAGCTCGACGGGCAGGGGATCAGTGGTGCGGAGGGGATTGACGTATAAAAAATTCGTCCCATCGAGACTCATGCCGGAGAGCACGCTGTTGTAGAGCGCGAGTTCGGCGACGTCCACGAAGCGCGCTTCGCCGGTGGCGAGAAACATGCGCCAGTTCCACAGCACATTGCCGATGTTGGCGCAGGTCTCATTGTGCGCGGTGGTGTTGGGCAGTTCGTAGTTGTGACCGTAAGCCTGATGGGTGCGCGTGATGTTCTTTTGATCCTTCGCGCCGTAGGGCGAGGCGCCGTCGTAGAGCGCGCCGCAGCCGCCGGTGATGTACATCTTCTGCTCGGTCAAATTGCGCCAGATGGGTTCGAGCGGATTCCAGAGATTGGTGTCACCGGTTTCCATGAACAAATCCGCCGCTCCAGCGTAAAGGTAATTGGCGCGGACGGCGTGCCCCATCGCGGTGGTTTGCTGCTCGAACGGAATACGGTCCTGGTTGTCGTCGCCTCCGTCGGTGATTTGCGAGCGAAGCGCGAAGAATTTCTTTGCGAGTTCGAGATAACGCTGGTCGCCTGTTTCGCGATAGAGATCAATGACACCCATGTAGTGCGACGGGCAGACAGAACTACGCGCGGCTTCGGACGACGATTCATTGAAGGTGCGATACAGAAAATCTGCGGCTTTGATGGCAACAGCGAGGAGGTTGGTCTGGCCGGTGGCTTGATGATGCACGCAGGCCGTGGTGAACAGATGGCCCATGTTGTACATCTCGAAATTATGACGGTCCTGGAACGGCGCGGCGTTGGTCTCGCCATTGCGAAGCTTCACCAGTGTCGGTGTGTGGATGTAACCATCGTCGCGTTGGGCTTGAGCGATGATCTCGATGACACGGTCAATGTCGCGCCGTGATCCTTCCGTGGGCGACAGCGCGTAAGCGGCACAAACCGCCTGAAGTCGCTTGTAAACCTCGCCGTCGTTGAATGGCGCACCGCGATAACGCCCTTCCGCGAGTCCGTCAGCGATTTCAAAATTACGCAGGAAGTGCGTGTAATTCGTGCCTTCCATCAAACGTCCCATGTTGGGCAGCATGTTGGTGCGACAGCGGTCAAAACGGTCGGCCCAGAAGCCGGAGGTCCAGCGTGCAGATGGTAGCGGCATCGGCTCGACTTTGGCGTACGGGCGAAACGTTTCGCCCGCACGGGCTGCGAGGCAAACCGCCAGGCTGAAAAAAATGAGTCCGAATCTCATGCTATGAATCATGGCGCGGAATCAAAATAATATGATGATCGGGACAATCAATCTTCGCCTTGAGGGTTCATCGGGATTTCGCCGGTTCGATAGTGACGTTCTGGAACTGGATCGAACCGGAATTTGTCAGCACGTCCGGGCCTTCCACACCTCTAAACGTGGAATCAATCACGCGCACGTTCTCGATGATTGAATTGGTCGTGCCTACCACCCAAATCCCGCGCGGACTGGAAGCCACGGTCACATTGCGCATCTCGATATTACGGACCGTGGGCGGAAACGGGCCGTTGACGACACGCCAATAGACCAGATCAATCGTGAGCACCGAGTGGGCGACGCGACCCACCTTCACGTTGCGGAAGAAAATGTTCTCGATCGGGCCGCCACGTTCGGCGTTCGTCTTGAGGCGCAAGGCGCGATCCAGATTTGGACTGTCCATCAGGCAATCTTCCGCAAACACATTCCGCACGCCGCCGGAAGTTTCGCTGCCGAGCACGACGCCGCCGTGTCCGTCCTTCATGGTGCAGTTGCGGATGATGATGTTCTCAGATGGCACATTGATGCGACGACCATCTGCGTTCTTGCCGGACTTGATGGCGATGCAATCGTCGCCAGTGTCGAAGAGACAATTCTCGATCAGCACATCGCGGCTGCTGTCGGGATCGCAACCATCGTTGTTCGGACCATGACTGGTGACTTTCACGCCGCGCACGGTGATGTTGGTTGAAAGAACGGGATTGATGATCCACATCGGCGAATTGGTGATGGTAACGCCTTCGATCAAAATGTTGCGGCAGCGGAACGGCTGGATGAAATTGGGTCGCAACCGATGTCCGTCGCCAAACACGCGTTCGGCTACGGGCGTGCCGCGTTCACCGTGTTCCATCAACAACTGGCCGCTGGGCGGCAGATTGGTCACCCAACCATCGCGCCGCACGAGCGACCACCAGTTCTCCCAGCTCGCCGAGCCATCAAGCGTGCCTTGGCCGGTGATCGCGATGTTCTCCTGCTCATACGCGTAGATCAGCGGCGAATAGTTCATGCACTCAATGCCTTCAAATCTCGTCAGCACCGCAGGCAGATATTTCTTGAACTCGGGAATGAACTTTAGTTTGGCGTCAGCGGCTACGTGCAGATTGACGCCGCTTTTGAGATGGACCGCCGCCGTCAGGAACGTGCCGCCGGCAACAACGACGCGGCCACCGCCGGCTTGATGACACGCGGCAATGGCTTTGCGGATGGCTTCAGTGCAATCCGTCTGACCGTCAGCTTTCGCGCCGAAATCCGTGATGTTGAAATCGCGGGCGGGAAACTGCGGCGCATTGATGCGTGAAAAGATTGCCGGCACGGAATCCCAGCCCGCGGTCGGTTCTGCGACCGCAGAGTTACAGGAGTTGAAGCCGCTCAACACCAACAGCAGGGCAGCCAGATGGCAGAATTTAGACAATGAGTGCGATGACATAGGTTGTTGATCTGAAAATGTGTAAATCGTCAGCGTTCGTAAACGATGATGACCTGTGGCGACTGCGGCATCATTTCATTCCGAGCTTTGCATCCCGCTTCTTGAGTTCAATTGATTGTGGCACGATGCCGAGGACGACAAAGCTGCCTTTGCCGATCAACTCCAGTTTGTAGCGGCCCGGTTCGTAGCGGAAGGCGTGGACGTTGACGTTGGGACATTCATCAATGGCGACGGCGTTGCGGAGCACTGGATCAACGCCACCGCGTTCATCCGCGTGCGAGGCGAAGTCGAGATTCGGCACTTGCAGCCAAAGGTCACGTTCATTTTGGAAATAACCGATCAACACACGCACCGGCTCGGTGACTTCAAACTCAACCGGCACATGGCGATGATTCTTGGCTTCTTCGTGCGAGAAGCGGATGCCGGTCAGTCCGTTCAACTCGGGCGCCAGTTCGGTGAGCGTGTATTTGCGATCAGTGAAGGGGCGCGCGCCGAGTTTGACTTCGTAGGTTTCGGCGTTGGTGCTGATGAGTTTGAACTTGGCGGCGGGCCACGCGGCGGGAGCGCCGGTCTCCGACCCGGCGAGTTTCGGATTTTTCAACTCCGCGACCTGCGCTTTGAAGTCGGCCAGTTCCTTTTCATAGAGCGGCAGGACGTGTAACCAGTGGTAGTTTGTACCGACGCCGTTCGCCGCGCCGGGGAAGGGAATCTTGCGGTGGCCGGTCTGCATGGAGTTAGCGAAGTGGTAGTAATCCTTTGTGACTGCAACGAGTGACGAAATAGCACCAACGCTGTCGGACAGTTGCACCCCGGCAAATATCATATCATCAATGTCGTGACTGTAGGAATATTGAAGCACCAATTCAGCAGCGAATGCCTTGCTGTCATAGAACTTGGCCATTCCGTATATGCAAAGCATGTCGTTGCGCAAGCGACCAAACTCGTCGCGTTTTTTTGTGATATGCTCGCTGGTCGAATCAATTGTTTTCAGTGCTGTGAGCGCGTTCGTCCGTGCTGCCTCCATGACCGATTTGGGAGTCTCGCCGACATGCGGCTCTTTGTTCCACTCCTTGCGAACGTATTCATCCAGCCGCTCGCCGAGTGGGGCTTGAGATTCCCAGAGTTCGGAGATGGCGTTGTAGCGCTTGGGGTTCACCAACTGATCCAGCGTCATGCCGAGCGACAGCGTCTGACGATTGCCCTCCGTGATTCCAAAGCGACGGATCAACATCGGTGCGACTTCACCGGCAGCGTTGTAGGCATCGAGAATTTTACCGGCGGCATTGGTGTCGCAGCCGTAGAAGTCGGCGAGACGGCCAACCCAGTAGGCACGATCTTCGACGGCGGGCACATCGGGATTCCAGGCATAACGCGCCCAGGCTTCGAACCAGATCCAGTCGCGCTCCCATTGTTTGAGCGGCGGGTCGGCGATGTCCGGCGAGTAAGGCCAGTTCCAATACGCCAGTGGATACAAGTGAAGTCCGCTTGCACCGAGTTTGTCGCGCGAGGCGAGCATGGATTTGCGGATGAACTCGGTCGCGCCATAGCGGAACGGTTCGAGGTTGGAGAGGATGTGGACGTTAACGAGGTGCGGCCCAAGCTTCGCCATGTTGCGATGCGTCTCTGCTGCCTTGCCTCGCGGCTCGTAGGTGGTGAGCGATTCGCCGTTATACTTCGTTTCGGTGAACAGGTTGGAATAGACCGTGAAGCACGCGGGCATAATGGCCTCAGGATTCATCGCGTGCGTGCGGATGACGACGGGCGGTTGCTCCTTGAGTCCAGCGGCGCGCATACCATCGAGCACGCCGGGCAGGATGGTGTTCGTCGCCCAGTTGATTTGATTCTCCGTGCCTTGTAATGCTTCCCCGAGACAGACCATCAAGCCGACGTTTGGGTATTGCTTCACGAATTCGGCGATAGACTTGCGCGTGTAATCCGACGCGAGTGGAGTAGGTGCGGAAAGCTGTGTTGAGACGCCGTGCTTTTCGGCGAGTGGTTTGGGGAGGAAGATGTTGTAAAACATCTGCACGAGCCAGATGCCGCGCTTGTCGCACTCGGTCGTGAGCCAGCGGAACATCTCGACGTTCTGCGCGAACACTTCGGGCGAAACTTCCACGGCTTCGGGATAATCTTTCAACTTCACCAGCGATGCGAACGGGTGGCCGTTCCAGAGGTAAAGCGTGTTCATGCGGTTGGCGACGAGGGAATCGAGATACTCGCGCCAAAGTGTTTTGTCGTAGAACCACGGGAACAGCTCCGGCGTGTAGGGATACTCATAGACTTTTCGCCCCGGCAGGATGTAAGTCTTCTGCATTCCGACGCACGAGCCGCGGAGGGTCATGGCGG
>CAZFNB010000081.1:0-7828 GCA_964520235.1 uncultured Bifidobacterium sp.
CGGCATTCAGATTCATCTTACAGGCGACCATTTATCGGATGTTCGGGCCATTTTGAAGCCAGCATTCGGAGAACCTGACACGAGCCTTGGTTCCAAACCGCTGTCACCGTGCTCTCCTCCGGGCCGAAGCAATGAGTGGTACAGCCACAAACAGCTTGGCATCAGTATTTACATTTGGGGCGACAAGGAAGAGACCGGAGTTATTATTCTTCGCGGCAAGTCATGATTTCGAAGACGGCTAACTGTCGTAACTCAACAGGGTGTCCGCAGATTTAAGCAGCCGTGACTTTTCATTCGTTTCTTTGCATTATCGCGGCATGAACCGCAGATATTTTGTCGCATTGATTCTCGCCGCATTGAGTGTTGCATCCTTTGCCGCCGAGCAGCCGGGCGTAATCAAATCCGGGTTCATCTACGAGACCGCGCCGTTTCCCTCGTGTCATGCTTCCACGATTGAAGAGACAAAGGATGGCCTCATCGCCGCGTGGTTCGGCGGCACGCATGAGCGGCATCCCGATGTGTGCATCTGGACTTCGCATTTCCGCGATGGCGAATGGACGCCGCCTGTCGAGGTCGCAAACGGCGTCGGCTTTGCAACGAATCGTCTGCCGACCTGGAATCCTGTGTTGTTTCAACCGCGCAACGGGCCGTTGATGTTGTTCTACAAGGTCGGCCCGAGTCCCGCCGAGTGGTGGGGCATGTTGATGACTTCATCGGACGAAGGGAAAACGTGGTCTGCGCCGCGCCGTTTGCCGGACGGCATCTTGGGGCCGATCAAGAACAAGCCCGTGCAGCTTGCCAATGGCGACATCCTTTCGCCGTCCAGCATGGAAGGCAAAGGCGGCTGGCGCGTGCATTTCGAGCGCAGCAGCGATCTTGGCGAGACGTGGACTTCCACCGGCCCGGTCAATGACGGCCAGAGCATCGGCGCGATCCAGCCGAGCCTTTTGGTTCATGGCAGCAGGAAACTTCAGTCCGTGGGTCGTACGCGAAACGGGAAGTTGTTCGACATCTGGTCGCGCGATGGCGGCAGGACGTGGGGAAAAATGGCGTTGACCGAAATGCCCAATCCGAATTCCGGCACGGATGCCGTCACGCTGCAAGATGGCCGGCAACTGCTTGTTTACAATCACAACGTCCGCACCGGTTCGAACAACAAAGGTCGGAGTCCGTTGAACGTGGCTGTGTCCAGGGACGGAAAGAAATGGTTTGCCGCGCTTGTGCTGGAGGACGAGCCGGATGCGCCGAACGGTTTCTCGTATCCTGCCGTGATCCAGACCCGTGACGGGCTGGTCCACATCACTTACACCTGGAAGCGTGAGCGCATCAAGCACGTGGTCGTTGACCCGGCAAAGCTGGAGCTGCGCGAGATGACCGAGAAGATGTTGCTATGGCCGAAATCCTAAAAGTGTGAAAAGTCCTACACTTTATCTGCTAACTTTACTCGGGCTGGCTGTGCTTCCTGCTGCTTGTGGACGTCAAGCTTCAACAAATGCGGCTGTTACAAGTGTCTCTGAAATTAGTCCCATAACAATCAGCATTGGGGATACAAATTGTTTAGTGTCAGTTGTTGTCTTTGATCAAACAGAGTGCTTTGAAAGATTGCATTCCGAAACCATTGCTAGAAATGCCAAGCGGGCGCAGCAAATCAAAGATGAATTTGGTGTCAAAAAGGCGGCTAAATTCCTTGATGAACTGGAGGAGTTTTGCCCAAGCCCGTTTGCTGTCAAGGATTGGACTATGGTGACGCCCGCTCGCATTTTAGCTCCATGCACAAATGAAGTGTGGTTGGTATTGGCACGATTCGCTCCCAAGCAGAAGGACTGTGCCTTGCGGATTGAAACCACATACCCTTTGGCTGGCAGTTCCTTTACGAATGCAGTCAGCACCATATTGCTTCAGCTTCGTGATTCCTGGCCACACAGGATGATGAAGTTCTCTGAATCAAAACTGTTTGATGAAGATGGAGTGGTCGTGTCCAAGGAAGTCCGAGAGTGGTGTTCTTCTTCCGAATTTCCGACTCAAAAGTAATTTAGGCCGGACGAACTTGTTCTGGCCGAAGTAGTCCGCGCAAACAGGACGCATCTGACACCGCACATAAATTCCTGGCCGCGAAGCGGCCAAACATGAATAGCCGTGGGTGACAACCCACGAAATCGTGCGACCCCTTCGGGGTCGAATTTGTTTTTCGCTCAACCGTGGGCTTACGCCCACGGCTATTCATGTTTTGTCCCTTTGGGACAATCGGTGGGCAGTGTCAAGATGCGCCTGTGCGAACAGTTTGCTGGAATAAGGGTTTGACACAATTCCGCAGGAATCTATCTTGGACGCACAACATTTTTATGGCCGAGAACATGCCCAATACTCCGTCCGGCGCGGTTCCTCCGAAAAAGGAAACCGGCAAGGTTCAACCCAAGAAGGAAACCGTCCGTATCAATCTTCCGCCGAAGCCATCGGCTGCGCCGACAATCAAGTTGCCGACGTTGCCGCCCGGTGGTCCGACCGGAGCCGCCAGCCCCGCTGCCGCGCCTGCCGCACCCGCACCGAGTGCGCCGCGCGCTTCCGCTGCGCCCATGGCGCAACGTCCCGCCGCAGGTGCCGCTGCCGCGCCTGCCACGCAACGTCCCGCTCCCGCTCCCGCGCGTGGCCCTGCGCCTGCGCCCACAGTGAGCGGAGTGGATGTGTTCCTTGCCATCGCCGCGATGATTGTCGCGCTGGCCGCGCTTGGGAGCGTGCTGTATCTGGCGTTTGGAATTTCCATCGAATACTGAGCGGCGGGAGTTTACCGCGCTTTTCGCTTAACAGAGAATCAACCTGAGTTTCATCATGGCATCACCAGCTACCGTCACGATCACCGCAACGAACTTCGACGCCGAAGTGCTCAAATCCGACAAACCCGTGCTTGTGGACTTTTGGGCCGAATGGTGCGGGCCGTGCAAACAAATCGCGCCCGTGTTGAACGAGATCGGCGAGGAATACGCCGGTCGCGCCAAGGTCGCCAAGATCAACATTGAAGAAGGCGCCAACCAGCAGCTTGCCGCGCAGTTCCGCGTGCAATCCATCCCGATGTTTCTCGTCTTCAAAGGCGGGCAGGTGGTGGGGCAGCACATCGGGATTTCCGGCGGCAAGCCCAAGTTGAAATCGCTGCTCGACGGCGCGCTGGGTTGAATCACGGTCGGGAGGCGGTTCCCGGCAGTGGTTCTTGTTTCGGGAAAAATGGCTGCCACCTCCATCGTCATCATGCCCGGGCAGCTCGCGCGCCGCGCCGAGCTTTATCACCAGTTCGCATCGCTCACCTCAGCAGGGCTGGGCATCAGCCAGACCATCGAGCAACTCAGGCGTTACCCTCCGGCCCGTGACTTCCGCCTGCCGCTGGAGAATGTGCTTCGGGAAATCGCACGCGGCTTCACCTTCACGGAATCCATCCGTCGCAGCGGCGACTGGCTGCCGGATTTCGACATCGCTTTGATCGAGGCGGGCGAACGCAGCGGGCGGCTGGACGCATGTTTTCGCAAGCTTGGCGATTACTACGAGAACCGCGCCCGCATGGCGCGGCAGATGATTGCGGACATGCTGTATCCGGCGTTTCTGGTTCATTTCGCGGTGTTCATCATCCCGTTCGCGCAGATGTTCACCTCGGGCAACGTGCTGCGTTACTTGGCGCAAACGCTTGGGATTCTCCTGCCGCTATATTTGTTGGTGGCGCTGGTGATTTTTGCGATGCAAGGCGGACACGGCGAGCGCTGGCGGTCGTTGCTTGAAACCATCCTGCATCCGGTTCCCGTTCTTGGCAGCGCGCGGCGTGATCTTGCGCTGGCCCGGCTGGCGATGTCGCTCGAAGCGCTCATCAGCGCGGGAGTCGGCATCGTCGAGGCGTGGGATTTGTCCGCAAAGGTCAGCGGTTCGTCCGCGTTGCGGCGGGCGATCCAGTCCTGGAAACGAAGCGTGGCTGGCGGTCAGACCGTCGCCGAGGCCATCACCGCGTCCGGTGCGTTTCCAGAAATGTTTTCAAACCAGTACAACTCCGGTGAGATCAGCGGCAAACTGGACGAGGTATTGTTGCGCTTGCAGAATTATTACGAGGATTCCGGCAGGAGGAAGATGCACATGCTCGCGCAATGGACACCGCGCATCATCGGCATCCTTGTCATGATCGCCATCGGCATTTACATCATCCGGTTCTGGTCGAACTACTACAACAACATGTGGAAGGCCGTCGGGCCTTGATTGGCGGGCTGGTTTTCGGATTTCTTCCCGTTTGTTGTCCTCTTAATCTCATCGCGTGAACGACAACCCCGCCCTGCAACAGCGCCGCGCCAATGCGCTTGGAGCTTTCGTCATTTTTCTGCTGGCGCTGGCTGTCTATTGGCCCCTATTGCGCGGCGGTTTCGTGTGGGACGACCTGCTGCTCGTCAAAAAGAACGTGCTGGTCACCGGCGAACTCACGCCGTTGACGATCTGGTTCAGCGAGGATTTTCCCCTCAGCACTGTGGCGATGTGGCTTCAGTGGAAGCTGTGGGGTGACAACGCCTCCGGCTTTCACATCGTGAACGTGCTGCTTCACGCCCTCAACGCCGTGCTCGTCTGGCGTGTGCTTGCGGCGATGCGAACCGGCGGCGCGTGGATCGCGGGTGCGTTGTTCGCGGTGCATCCGGTCTGTGTGGCGTCCGCAGGGTGGATTTCCGAAATCAAGAACACGCTCTCGCTGTTGTTTTTTCTGCTGGCGCTGTTGTGCAGTCTGCGGTCGGAGCAAAATGCGTCGGGCGATTCCCAATCCCGATCGTCACCGCGCCCGTGGTACGCGTTTGCGCTGGCCGCCTTTGTGCTTTCGCTTCTCAGCAAAACCTCCACGGTCACGCTGCCGGTGGTGTTGCTTGTCGTCGCATGGTGGCGCAACGGACGTATAGTAAAGCGTGACGTGCTGCGGGCCGCGCCGTTCTTTGCGGTGGCGCTGGCATTTGGGTTGATGACCGTGTGGTTTCAAAATCAGCAGGCCATCCAGGGTCAGCCGGTGCAATCGGAAAATCTCGCGGGTCGTATCGCGGGCGCGGGACATGCACTGTGGTTTTATCTAGGCAAGGCATTGTTGCCAGTGAACCTCTGCATCATCTATCCGCGCTGGGAGTTCGTGCCGCTGAAACTTTTCGCCCTGTTGCCGGCGCTGCTGTGGCTGGCCTTGTTGATCGTGCTCTGGAAGTTTCGGGAACGTCGTGACGTGCGAAGCGTGTTGTTTGCGCTGGTTTGCTTTTCCATCACGCTCACGCCGGTGCTCGGGATTCTGGACATGGTGTTCCTGAAAATCTCGCGTGTGTCCGATCACTTCCAATATCTCCCGTTGATCTCGATTTTGTCCTTGCTGGCCGCGGCGTTCGACAGGTTTGTTCCGGCAAGATTTCTTCGATTTGCGGTGGTGGGGATCGTTGCCGCCCTGTCTGTGTTGACGTTGCAACGTTCGCGGGCGTTCGTCAGCGATGAGAGTCTCTGGCTCGACACGCTGGCGAAGAATCCGATGTCGTGGAATGCAAACAACAACCTCGGCTGCATCCGCGCGGAGCAAAACCGCATGGACGAGGCCATCCGGTTTTTCGAGGAATCGCTGCGGTTGAACCCGCGCAATGCGAAGGCTCTGGTGAATCTTGCGCAGGCCGCTCTGATGCGCGGCGACAACGAGAAAGCCAGGACGCATCTGGACGCCGCGCTGGCCATCAAGAACGACGACCCGGATGCGAATGCGTTTTACGGATCGTTGCTGGCGGGCCAGGGGAAATTCGATGCTGCGGTGGATCACTTTCGCGCTTCCTTGCGTTCGCGCTTCGATCCGCAGGTGCAGATCAAACTTGCGAACACTTTTCGCGCGGCGGGAGACATCGCCGGTGCGATTGCCACGTATCGGGAGCTTCTCAAGTCGGACGCAGATTCGCTTGAAGCCTTGAACAATCTTGCGTGGATGCTCGCGACCACGCCCGACGCCGCGTTGCGCGACGGAAAGGAAGCCGTGCAGCACGCCGAGCGCGCATGCCGCCTCACGGATTTCAAGCAGGCGCGGCCCGCAGGAGCGCTGGCTGCCGCGTATGCCGAGGTTGGGCGGTTTCAAGAGGCGGTTTCAACCGCGCAACGGGCCGTCACGCTCGCGCAAGCGGCGGGTGACGCGCGGTTCGCCGCCATCAACCAGCAGTTGTTGAAGCTCTACATGACCGGCAGGCCGTTCCGCGAACCGAAGGCCTCGCCGTAGAAGCCGTTCCGGGTGTGACTGAAACTGCCGCGCACGCTGGCCTTCTTAATCATAATCTTGTTCTTAATCTTACTCTCCAGCGGGGCAGATTAAGAAAAAGATTATGATTACGAATAAGAACCGGACCGCCCGCGCGGCTCTTTCAGTTGCACCCAGCCGTTCCGTCCAACTTGTCAATCGGCTCCCTGTCGCTATGCTTTTGGCGGTGAGCGACCGTTTCAAAAAATACGTCATGCCATGCGCGCTGATGCTGGTGTTTGCGCTCTCGCGGATTCCGGGCATGTTGCCGCAGAATTTCAGCGCGGCCTATGCGTTGATGTTTTGCGCGGGCGTTTATTTTTGCAGCAGCATGGCGTGGTGGCTGCCGCTGGCGACGATGCTGGTCACGGACGTGGCGCTCAATTGCTATTACCAAAGCCTCGGGTTTGAAGTCTGGAACTGGGTGACGCTGCGATATCAACTTGCGGGTTATGTCGCCTACGCTGCGATCATCTGGCTGGGGCGTCGGTTCAATCCGCGATCCTCCTTTGTTTCGCTGCTTGGCGGGGGGATTCTCGGTGCGTTGCTGTTTTATCTCATCACCAACACGGCATCTTGGCTGTTTAATCCGTTCGGCAATCCGGAATACACCAAAACATTCATCGGCTGGCTTACTGCGCTGTTCACCGGCACGAAGGGCTGGCCGCAGACGTGGGAATTTTTCCGCAACACGCTGATGAGCGGCGGGCTGTTCACGGCGCTGTTCGTCGGGGCGATGAAGCTCACCGCCGAATCGCCGCAGGACAAGGAAGCGGGTGTGCGCGAACCGGAACCGGAGGCGACACCTGAATCCGAAACCGGACCAGAGGAGGCGAAAGCGTGACGTTTCCCACGCCATGAAGATCGGCGTCATTTCGGACACGCACGATTTTCTCGATCCGCGCATCGAAGGTTTGTTCAAAGGCGTGAGCCACATCCTACATGGGGGAGACGTCGGAATGCCCGCGTTATTGATGGAACTCGAATTCATCGCGCCCGTCACGGCGGTCGGAGGCAACACGGACGATCCGTCGTTCGCCTATCGCGACACGCGCATCGTGCAGCTTGCGGGCCGCAAGTTTTTTATCCATCACATCGTTGATCCGCGGGCACTGCGCGACGATTTGAAGTTTCAGATGCAACGTGAGCGGCCCGACGTGGTCGTGTTCGGGCACACGCACAAACCGTTTTGCGAGCGGATTGGCGGGACGCTGTTCCTGAATCCCGGTTACGCCGGCAAACAACGGTTCAACCTCCAGCGCAGCGTGGCCGTCCTGCATTGCGACGGGCCGGAGATCAAACCGGAATTTCTACCGCTTTGAGCCATCTCCGGCTTGCCCTTCTGAAGTGTTCTGGTTTTCATTGCGGGGCATGAGCCATTCTTCAGACTCGAACCTGCCGGGTGATGACGCCTTGCAAGCTTTGCGGGAGGCGTTGCGCGCCTCACCGAACAATGCCGCGTTGCGTCTCCATTTTGCCGACACGTTGCTGAGTCGTGGCCACGGGGAAGAAGCTGAGAAGGAATTTCGCGAGGGCCTCGCGCAATCGCCCAACAGCCTGCCGATGAAGCTAGGCCTG
>CAZFNB010000082.1:0-7799 GCA_964520235.1 uncultured Bifidobacterium sp.
CCACGCGTGTCACCGCTGAACTGCGCATAAGGCGCAAGCGTTTTGCGTTCGATGACTTCGAGTTCGTGTCGGGTGCGGGGCATGACGATGCGAAGGGGAAACAAAAAATTTCGGCCCGCGCTATCTGGCGAGCAATTCCTGGACGGAAATGCCACGCAATTCGAACAGGCGACGGATCGTGTCCTCGATCAGGTTGTTCGGGCAGCTTGCTCCCGCCGTGATACCAATGGTGACTTTGCCGGCAGGCAGCCAATCGCGCGTTTCCACCTCTACTTTTTTGTGCTGGTTGTAATGTAGAATGAGATTGTCCGAAACCATCTTGGCGGCGTTCTTGATGAAATACGTCGGCAGTTTGGCCTCGCCCATCTCGGCCAGGTGCGAAGTGTTCGAGGAATTGTAGCCGCCGATGACGATGAGCATGTCGAGCGGTTGCGCGAGCAATTTCTGGAGCGCATCCTGCCGGTCCTGCGTCGCACCACAAATGGTATCAAAGAAACGGAAATGCTGATCCACGCTGGCCGCACCGTATTTCTTTTCCATCGCGGCCTTCAGACGGCGTTGAACCTCCTCGGTCTCACCGCGCAACATCGTGGTTTGATTCGCCACACCTACGGCCTGCAAATGTTTTTCCGGATCAAAACCGGTTGAATACGCGCCTTTGAACCTGGCGAGAAATTCCTCCTTGTTGCCGCCGTTCAGAATGTAATTACAAACGTAATCTGTTTCTGCGAGGTTGAACACCACGAGGTAATGTCCACTGCCGTACTTGGTAGCCTGCGACGTGGTGGCCTTGGTTTCCTCATGCTCGGCCTTGCCATGAATGATGCTGGTGACGGATTCCTTCGAGTATTGATGCACGCGCTTCCAGACGCTCATCACGTCGCCACAGGTGGTGTCCACCAGCACACAACCCTTTTCCTCAAGCTTGCGACGCGTGGCGACCTCCGTTCCGAACGCGGGAATGATGACAACGTCATCGCGATTCAGCAAAGCCATTTCCTCATCAGTGGGTTTGTTTGAAATCGTTTTGATGCCAAGGTTGCGGATCTGGTCGTTGACCTCGGGGTTGTGAATGATTTCACCGAGCAGGAAGATGGGTTTCTCCGGCGGAAACGATTTGCGCGCCGCATAGGCAAGATCAATCGCACGCTCAACGCCGTAACAAAAACCGAATTCCTTCGCCAGTTTGATGACGATGTTGTCAGCGGCCAGGAACGAGCCGTTCGCGCGGATGCGCTCGACCAGTTCGCTGCGATAATGCGACAGCACCTGTGCCTGGACGGCTTCCATGATGTCCGGGCGGCGGAGGTTGATTTTTTGAGGCGCAGCGGGCGCTTGAGTTGACATAACGAGTGTATTTTAGCGGATGAGCCCGGGGCGTCGAGCAGAAAGCCCGGATAGATTCTCATTGCGCGGAAGCGGTTTCATGGGATTATTGCGGCGCGTCGGAGCGTAGCTCAGCCTGGCTAGAGCACTTGCTTTGGGAGCAAGACGTCGCAGGTTCGAATCCTGTCGCTCCGACCATTTCACCCACTTCTGTCTCCTGCACCATGGTTCATTACCCATTCATGTGATGCTGCTGGCATCCGCATTGCTAAATGATTCACGTCGGTTGTTGGCGATGCTCATCGCCCGGAGTTTACGGCTGGTTACCGGAAACGACGAACTGACGATTGGTTGGTCATGGGTGGTTGGTAAATGACGGCGGCAGGCTCTCAATCCCCTGCCGCCGTTTTCTTTTCCGGCAATTCCACAGCCCGATTCAGGCGGAATGACCGTGGATAAAAAGAAACCGGGTGCTCAATTCGCTTCAGGCGGATTGCAGACGAAGCCCCGGTAAAATCAGCCCAAAAAAAATTTCTTCGCCGCTGAAATCAAGCATTTCCACGTAATGATGAATGAAATTCAACATCGTGGCATCGCAGTTGCAAAGAGCGGCACGGCCAGTCCCAGCGGCTGAAAGTCTCTGGCAAAAAAACCTGAAGGCGGTCTGGCTCGAAGTTCCGCCTGAAAAACCAACTAAGAGATAACACAAATGAAGAAAATCGAAGCCATCATCAAGCCGTTCAAGCTTGAGGAAGTCAAAGACGCCCTCGGCGAGATCGGCATCGAAGGCATGACCGTGACCGAAGTCGAAGGGTTCGGTCGTCAGAAAGGTCACACGGAAATCTATCGCGGCAGCGAATACACCGTGGACTTCCTGCCCAAGATCAAAATCGAGCTTGTGCTCACAGACAAACAGGTGGACGCCGCCGTGGCCACCATCGTCAAGGCCGCAAAGACCGGCAAAATCGGCGACGGCAAGGTATTCGTCTCCTCCGTCGAACAGGCTGTCCGCATCCGCACCGACGAGAAAGGCGACGCAGCGGTGTGAGTCAATTTGAAACCCGAAGCAAACTGAATCTTACAAACATGAAAAAAATCCTACTGATGCTTACGCTGGTTGCGACAACCATGTTCACTACGTTCACGGCAAAAGCCGAGGACGCTTCAACAGCAACGCCGGCAGCTCCCGCTGCGGACGCCAAGGCCGACCCTGACATCGCACAGCGCGTGGCCGACCTTGAAGCTTACTTCAACAACGTGGCACGCGGTGGCGATGCTGCGGACGCCAAGGTCAAATCGAACGTCTCGGTTGCCGGTCCGGGTCACAACGCCTGGATGATGACCAGCGCGGCGCTGGTGTTGTTTATGACGTTGCCCGGCCTGTTTCTTTTCTACGGCGGGTTGGTTCGCAGAAAGAATGTTCTCTCAGTGATTGCCCAATGCTTCGGCATCGCCGGACTGGTGACCATCATGTGGGTGGTGTTCGGTTACAGCGCCGTGTTTGCCGACGGTACGGACATAATCAAAGGCGTCTTTGGCAACATGAAGTTCGCCATGCTCAATGGCGTGGACAGCGCGGTAAACACAAACTACTGCTATTGGGTTTCACAAAACGTGTTCTCAATGTATCAGCTCATGTTCGCCATCATCACACCCGCGCTGATTCTCGGTGCCATTGCCGAGCGCATGAAGTTCAGCGCCATCCTGCTGTTTGTCGCCATCTGGATGGTGGTGGTTTACTTCCCGCTCGCCCACATGGTCTGGGGCGTCAACGGCATGATGAACGGTGTCTGGAACGGTGGTGCATCCATCAAAGCGATTGACTTCGCCGGCGGCACGGTCGTTCACATGTCTTCAGGTTGGTCCGCGCTGGTTCTTTGCTTGATCCTTGGCAAACGTCTGGGCTTTCCAAAGGAACCGATGCCGCCGCATAGCATGGTGCTTTGCGCCGTCGGCACAGGCATGCTCTGGGTCGGCTGGTACGGGTTCAATGCCGGCAGCGCCCTTGCGGCGGATGGCATCGCGGCCAACGCCTTTATGACCACCACGATTGCAACCGCAATCGCTGCGTTTGTCTGGCCGGTCACCGAATGGCTCGTCAGAGGCAAGCCCAGCGTGCTTGGATTCTGCTCCGGTGCCGTGGCGGGTCTGGTTGTTGTTACGCCCGCCTGCGGTTTCATCACCGCCAAAGGCGCACTGATCATCGGCATACTTGCTGGCATCATCCCCTGGTTCTTCTGCTTCAAGATCAAGTCATGGTTTGGTTATGATGACGCACTTGACACTTTCGGCGTTCACGCCGTCGGCGGAACATTGGGAGCACTCCTGACCGGCATCCTGGCCAACAGCACGGCAAACGGCAACCTCACCGAGGTGAACACCTATGCCAAGGATAATGGCCTCGCCAAAATCGTCGCCAACGGCACTCTGTGGATTGAACAGTTGAAGGCCATCGGCGTGACATTGGTGCTGGCTATTGTGGGCACAATCGTCATCGCCTACATCGTAAAACTTGTCGTGGGCCTGCGTCCGACCGAGGAAGTCGAAGTCGCCGGTCTCGATCTCGCCGAACATGGCGAAGAGGGCTATCACGCTGCCCGGTAACAGTCCCGGTTTTGTGGGGACTTGAACGGCTGACCGTTCGCACTCGCGCCGCTGGTGAATCAACCGCCAGCGGCGCGAACCTTTTAGGCAACGAAGAATTTCATTTCGGCAAAGCCTTCCATTGTCGGGCCGCCACCTGCGGATCAATCCGCGCCAGCAGTTGGAACGCGAGCCATTGCTTCATCCGGGTCCACCAGGAACGCGCGCGACATTCCTCAACCGTCACCCGTCGTGAACGCGCCAGCGCATCGCCGAAAATCTCCCTCGCTTCGCCCGCCATTTGCGCATCGTCAAAACGCACCATCAACTCGTAGTTGATGCTCAAGCTGCGCGGGTCCAGGTTTGCCGAGCCGACATACACCGCATTGTCTGCCACCACCAGCTTGGCGTGCAAAACCTGCGGATCGTACTCGTGGATCGCCACGCCAGCTTTGAGAAAACGCAGATACAAACCGCGCCCGGCCAGTTGCGAAAGGCGCACGTCTGATTTGCCCGCGAGGATGAATTCCACCCTGCCACCGCGCCGGGACACGCGCATCAAATCACGACGCAACCGCAACGGCGGCAAGAAATACGCCTGCATGATCCGCACGTCCCGCGCGCGAACAAAGTCATGACGGATCGCCCGCCGGATTGGATTGCCTCCCCGCCCCGGCCCGCCCAGCAGCAATTGCACTCCAGGCGAATGAGCCGCACGCTTCATTGAGGACTTGCGCAACCGCACAAATCGTTTGTGCTGAAAATCGGCCAGGTCAAACATCGCATCAAAAGATTCCTCAAGCGCGTCAACCACCGGCCCTTCCAGTCGCAATCCTAGATCACGCCAGCCGCGCATCACACCATCGCCTTGATACTCGTTGGCGATGTTGAACCCGCCCACAAACGCCACGCGCTCATCGCACACCAGGAGCTTGCGATGGTTGCGGATGCTCATGCGCCGGAGATGCAGCGGATTGAACACGCGCACCTCACCACCGGCCTCCCGCAGCGGCAGCCAGAATTCATCCGGCAACTCGAACGACCCGATGGCATCCACCAGCACGCGCACACGCACGCCACGTTGCAACGCATGGATCAGCGTTTCGCGAAACGTTTCACCCAGGCTGCCAGCCCCGAAGATGTAGGTTTCCAACGCGACGGATTCGCGCGCCGACCCGATGGCTTCAAGCATCGAGGGAAACGCCTCGTCGCCGCCTCGCAACCATTTCCATGCGCTGAGTTGCCCGGAACCCATGCGCGAGACTATGCACGAATCGTGTAATTGGCAAACTCCCCGAGCGACCAACAGAATAAATGTTCAAACATCCGCGTCGTTCTGGCATCTATATCAGCGTGCAACGTATCGTCGTCATCCTCATCTTCGCGCTGTCCGGCGTGTGGACCGGTTTTGCCGCCGCGCACACCCGCGCCTCGCTCGTGCTTTCCGCCTCCGCAGTGAAACCCGGCGACACCGTGCTCGCCGCTGTGCGAATGGAAATGGAATCCGGCTGGCACACGTATTGGAAAAATCCCGGCGGCGCGGGCATCGCGACAAAAATCAAATGGCAACTGCCCAAAGGCGTGAGCGCGGGCGCAATCCAATGGCCTGTTCCTGAAAAATTCCTGTCCGCCAAAATTGACGACAACGGTCTTTCCGTTCCCGGTGAATTCGATTTTGCCCAGACCACTTACGGCTACAAAGGCGAGGCAACCCTGCTCGTGCCGCTGACGTTCGCGCCGGACCTCGCCAGCGGCCCGCTTGAAATCAAAGCCTCGGTCGAATGGCTCGAATGCAAGGTGCAATGTCTCCCGGGCAGGACCGAGGTCGCGGCACAAATCGAAGTTGCCGCCGCCACGTCGCCCGGCCCGCAAGCAGGCTTGTTCACTGGCTGGCAAAATGCGCAGCCCAAGCCCGGCGACGGCCTCGCGCCCAAGGCATCGTGGAGAACAACCGGCGATACAAAAACCCGCGAGCTTGTCATCGAATGGAATTCGGCATCGGTAGCGACTGAACCGGATTTTTTCCCTGAAGCGGGCAGCAACGCTGAAGTGTCGCATCAGACCACGGTTGAGATGGAAGGTGGCAACACACTTATCATTCGGAAACTGGTTACAAGCACCGATGGCAAATGGCCTGCGGAAATTTCCGGGCTGCTGATCCACAGGGTCGGCGGCAAGTCACAAGGTTTTTCCGCGACACTCCAGATTTCAGATCCTGATAAAAAAGCCGCTTCTGCTCCAGCCGCCGAACCAACGCGCGCACAAGAACAGAAGCCGCTTTGGCATTGGCTGGCTTA
The DNA here is from genome assembly GCA_964520235.1 of uncultured Bifidobacterium sp. Classification (GTDB taxonomy): domain Bacteria; phylum Verrucomicrobiota; class Verrucomicrobiia; order Limisphaerales; family JADLHS01; genus JADLHS01. The sequence continues at coordinate 6,207 of CAZFNB010000082.1, forward strand.
CGCGTTCCTCGGCGGTTTGATATTGAACGTCATGCCGTGCGTGCTGCCCGTCATCGCGCTGAAAATTCTCGGCTTCGTGAGTCAGGCAAAGGAATCGCCGGGCAGCGTGCGAAAACTTGGATTGCTTTACGCAGCGGGCGTGTTGATGTCGTTCCTCACGCTTGCGCTTATTGTCATCGGCGTGAAAGCCGCCGGTCACAAAGCCGGTTGGGGGATGCAGTTCAGCAACCCGTATTTTGTCGTAGGCATGACGGCACTGGTCACGCTTGTGGCGTTGAACCTGTTTGGCGTCTTTGAAGTGACGATCAGCGGTCGCGTCATGAGCACAGCAGGTGGACTCGCCTCCAGGCATGGCAGCACGGGCGCATTCTTCAACGGAGCGCTCGCCACGCTGCTTGCCACACCATGCACGGCACCATTCCTGGCTCCCGCGCTTGGATTCGCCTTCGCACAACCCTCCATCATAATCATCGCCATGTTTCTCACCACGGCGACAGGTCTTGCCGCACCTTACGTCTTGTTGAGCTGGCAACCGATGTGGCTGAAGTTTCTGCCAAAACCCGGTGCGTGGATGGAAAAGTTCAAAATTGCGATGGGCTTTCCGATGCTTGCCACGGCAATCTGGCTCGGCAGCCTCGCAACGAGCTTTTACGGCGACCGCAGTTGGTGGTTGGGTGTGTTTTTGATTTTCGTTGCGGCGGCGGCGTGGGTGTTCGGGGAATTCGGTCAGCGAGCCGGACGAAACAGAATCGCTTTAGCCGTCTCACTTTTCCTGCTTGGCATCGGCTACCGCTGGCCGCTTGAATCGGGTTTGCAATGGCGCAAGGCGACTGGAGACTCACGCGATACCTCGACACTGCAACACGCGCCAAAAGGTTACGCATGGCAAACGTGGAGTGTGAACGCCGTCGCTGCTGCGCGCGCAAAAAACCGCGCGGTGATCGTGGACTTCACCGCCAAGTGGTGTCAGACCTGCAACATCAGCGTCAAACCTGCGTTGGAATCCGCTGCCGTGATTGAGAAGCTGCAATCACTGGACGCCATCGCCATGATCGCCGATTACACCACATTTGCCCCCGAGATTACGGCAGAACTGGAAAAGTTTGAACGCAGCGGAGTACCGATGGTTTTGGTTTACCCTGCCGACCCATTGAAGCCTCCAGTGGTGTTGCCAGACCCGTTGCCTTATCCCCTGCCCTACGCACCGGTTGTTTTGAAAGCCTTGGATGGATTGAAATAATCGCTGAAAAGCGAAAGGGGCGGCGGCGCTGAACCAAACCTGAACCGCGCCTGCCGCCCCTCAGTCGTACCCGCTGTCTCGCACCCCTCACTGAGTCACTCCCGCATCCGCACCAAATCCGTAATCGTGCGAACATTGTAACCGCAAACCATCCGCCCTCAACCCGGTGTGAATTGCCCCCGTTGTCTCAGGGACTCACCGGGATAAAACAACGGCCACGCAATCGTTTTACGGAACATCTTGCGGATTTTCCATCGCCTGTGGCTAAATCCCGGCGTGACCCGCCGTCACAAATACCACTTTGCCGGCCCGCGCAACCCGCGCGGCAATGGATTTTTCTGGCTGTTCCTCCT
>CAZFNB010000083.1:0-7790 GCA_964520235.1 uncultured Bifidobacterium sp.
AACAAACGCATCCAGCTCCGGCACCCCATCACCGAGGAAGTCACCGGCATTGACCTCGGCCGCCAGCAAATCCTGATCGCCGCCGGCGAACCGCTGAAGATTTCCCAGGGCGACGTGGAATTCAAAGGCCACGCCATCGAATGCCGCATCAACGCCGAGGATCCCTTCGATGAATTCCGTCCCAGTCCGGGCCGCGTGGAGATGTATTACCAGCCCGGCGGACGCGGCGTGCGCGTGGACACCCATGCCTACGCCGGCTACACCATCCCGCCGCACTACGACTCCATGATCGGCAAACTCATCACCTACGGCAAAGACCGTCGCGAAGCCATGGACAAGATGAGCCGCGCCCTGAGCGAATACATGATCACCGGCGTCAAGACCACCATCTCATTCCAGCAGGCCATCCTCCAGGACCCGAACTTCCGTCGCGGCGTCTATTCCACCAACTTCGTCGAACAACTCCTCAGCGGTGCCAGGCGGGAATTGATCGAGGAAAAGACCTGACAAACCCGCCTGTCCGCTCGTTTGAACGCTCCCGGAAGCCTCCCGCTGTCTCAACCACGGCGCATCAACTGCGCTGGGCCATTCTCACGATGCGTTGAGTTCTCCATCATGTCCCACATTGCCGCACCCATGCTGTTGCTCGTGATCGTATTCTGAACCTGGCCTGTCTGCGTTCCAATTTATGAGCATCCCATTCCAACAAACGCGAAATGGGATCGCACCCGACACTGCGCAACGTGTCCCGGACACGTCTCCGTGTCTCTCAATTGGGAATTCAATCCAAACAACGAGCACTTCGACCGTACCGGACGCTTCCCGTGTCCTGACATCGCGGATATGATTCCAAACATCGGGCATCGCGGTCGTCTCAACGGCTGCTTTGCACTCTGGAATGCCGGTTTAAGTCCAACCGGTGACACTTCATCCCGATCCAAAGACACGCAACACCCGCCGATCGCGCCGACGACACATTCAGGACGACCCGCCTGATACCGGTTCCGAATGATGATTGGTGGTAGGGCGCGTCACTCCGTGCGCGCCGGGGATCGGCAACGCAAGGGTTGTAGCGGCAGGCATCCCTGCCTGCCGTAGAGGGCGTGCATCCTTGCCGCCCGGAGAAGGCGTGAATGTCTGTGCGTCCCTTGAATCTTCTGCGTTGTGCGTTACTCGTGCCTTTCAATCCGTCCGCTCCGCCTATTCTACTTCGAACAATGCGCCTGATACCGGTTCCGAATGATGATTGGTGGTAGGGCGCGTCACTCCGTGCGCGCCGGGGATCGGCAACGCAAACGGCGCGCACGGAGTGACGCGCCCCACCTTGCGGTTCATGGCCAGGGCCGCGAAGTGGTCATGAAGGGGTCAGTCCCGAATGGCACTTGGTTAAGGCCAGCAAAGGGGTCGCTCCTTACTTTTGACACAAAATCTGGGCGGGAGTAGGATCGGCTTCATGCCCCGTGCGTTGCGCATCCAATATCCCGGCGCGATTTATCACATCATGAATCGTGGCGACAGGCGCGAGCCGATTTTCCGCGACGATCTCGATCACAACCGCTTTCTCGCCCTCTCTCTGACAGCCCAACTCAATCCGATCACCAACCCGATTTGAACTTGTGTCAAAAGTAAGGAGCGACGCCTTTACGGAATGTTTCCAACCTACCAGCAGTTTTATTTTGAAGTTAATTGGAGTGGTGGACGTTCAATTGAGAAATCATTGAAATGAAAAAGGCTACAATTCCACTTGCGCTCGGCATCATCACTATCTGCATCGGCGTTCTGATTTTTGCCCTCAATGACAAGGCAAGAATGACACAAGCAGAGCATGAGCAAGCGTTCAAAAATCTTCTTAACTATTGGCAGTTAAGCGCATCAACCGAATACAAAGTAGTTCAATATAAGCGAAGAAATGTTCATTTCGGTTCGGGTCCAGAAATATACCTTTTTCAAGTCATCATTCCAACATCAGCAGTCCGTTCAAATTCATGGTTTGTGGAAATGAGCAGTCAAGATTATGCAGGTAAAGAAGTATGGTTTGACGAGGAAAATCCCAAATCGTTTCCAGTCTACCTGAACCCTCAGTCAAACAACAAAATGCGGTGGTACATTAGACCTGAATTTCCGAGGCTCACGCGACAACCTGACTGGTGGAAGCCTGAAACAAAACACGTTAACCTCTATGGGTATGTAGTCACCAAAGACACGAGTAAATATCAATATATTCATTTTTACATTGTTGAACGGACAAACAGCATGTCCATGTTTGTTGAATCTCTATCACGAAAAGGTTTGCAGCTACCGCTTCCATAACACGGCGGGAATCACGTAAAGAAAACATGAGGGCAGACAGGGGGCGCACACGCGTTCCACACTGTCTGCCCTCATGTTTTCTTTAAGAAGAAGATTGATGCGTTCGAGGCGGTGTTGGGCAAGCCGCGCCAGCAGATCGCCGAAGGCAGCGCAGCCACGACGAATCTGGCGTCGCAGTTCAACGCAGCGGACACGGTGCTCGGCAAGCGCATGGACAAACTGGTGTGGCAGTTCAAGGATAGCGCACCGGAATTCTTCAATGCGTATCAAACGGCGCGCAGCATCGTTGACAGCGGCGGCTCTCGAACGTCCAGGAAGAACAACACGCCCGCACCGCAACCGGCGTGAGTTTGGAGCGGGTGCCGGACCAAGGTAGGGCTCGCAGTCCCTGCGAGCCGTCAGGGCTGGTCATATTGCACTGGCGCGCACGGAGTGACGTGCCCTACCAATTTCGTCTGGTTCGTGTGTTTCGTGGTTAAATGTTTTGGACTCGGTCTTGGCAGGCGGCCGCCACCCTCGTCCCTCCGAATCCGTGTTTCATTCGTGGGCAGATGTGGAGTGAAATAATCTGTCGGGTCTATTCTCCCCGATAAACAGCGCGTGCGGTGCAGGTTTCCGCCACCACCCATTCAATCCTTTTTATGCTGATCGAAGCGCGCGATGCGTGCCTCGATGTCCCGCACGATTCCCCGCAGTTCCTTCATATCTCCCGTTTCCAAATGGGTCTCCAGCTTTTGCAGCAACGGCTCGGCTGCCGGGCGGTGACGTTGCATGAGGCTGGCGATGTCTCCCTCGTAAATCGAAACGCGATCAAACAATCCCTGCCGGTAGAGCGAGGGCAGCGCATAGAGCTTGAGCAGGATCAGACCCTCCGGCGTTGCCGTGGGCACTTCCAATTCAGCAAAGCGGTGTGTGGTGCCGAAAGACTGCTGCGCCTCGGCAAAAAGGGAATTGGCGGTGAGCAACACATCCACCCGCACGCTGCGAAAGCGCCCCCGGATGAAGTATTCGTTCTGCTCTTCAATGGAAATCTCCGGCAGTTGCCGTAGCGATGTGAGCGACATCAGCAGATCAATGTCCTCTGTGTTCCGTCCCTCCACATAACGCAGCATGGCGATGCCGCCCACGAGCAGGTAGGGGGTGCGTCGTTCGCCGAGCAGGGTGAACAGTTCGACCACGTCGCGGTCGGTGGGCAGAAGTTTCTGTCGCCCGGTTTGGTTCACGTCCTTCTCCGGCAGTGAACCGCCTTCCCATGCATCAGGACCCAACAGCACCGCGTTGCGGACAATTTCCGCTATCCGGCGAAGACTGGAGCCTGGAGCAAGCGTGACGTTCATAACAGCGGCGTCATTATCTCATATCGGTTGGCGCAAAGGAATGGGGAATTTTTGCGAGGAAAGCCTCTCGTTTGACGTGAAATAATCTGTCGGGTCTATTCTCCCCGATAAACAGCGCGTGCGGTGCAGGTTTCCGCCACCACCACCTCCGTCAACAACGGCAGGCGCGGTTTGAGTCGCTTCCAAATCCATACAGCTACCTCTTCGCTTGTCGGGTTCTTCAGGCCAAGAATTGCGTTGAGGTAATTGTGATCCAGCTTTTCCCACAGCGGTTTGAAGGCGCGCGTGATGTCGGCGTAGTCCATCACCCAGCCCAGCCTGGGATCGCACTCGCCCGCCACCACGATCTCGACCTTGAAGCTGTGCCCGTGCAGCCGCCGGCACTTGTGTGTCTTCGGCAGTTTTGGCAGCAGGTGTGCCGCCTCGAATTGAAATGATTTGCGCAGTTCCATTCTCATAATCTTTGGTGCTGGATTTTTTGCGTCTTCACGCCATCCCAAATCTGTGTTTCATCCGTGTCCATCTGTGGCTCAAACGGGTTGTTCAAAATCCGTCCAGGTGATCAGGTCGCCGAGTGCGGGCCTTCCGTCGTGCCGCCAGGTCAGCGGCGGATTCTGCATCTGCCCGAGCGGACACACCCGCGTCACACCCCAGCGCGCGAACTGTGCCGTGATCTCGCCCGCGCGATGTTCCGGCACGGCCACGCCCACGGTGGAAACGTGCCCCCGTACGGCGTCCGCGTTCTGCAAGACATCCGCCACGTCGCGCACCGGTTTCACATAAATGAAGCGGTGCAAACACGACATCTGGAAACGCGCGTCGGTTTCACAAACCACCGTCCAAGCCGTCGAGCCTTTGCTCTGCCACAGATGCGTGTCCGAGGAGTGCGCGGCGCGGACTTCGTAAATCGCCCGGCGTGATGCAATGGTCGCCGCTTGTTCGGGTGGCAGATTGCCGCGCGGTTGAACCGCCTCGCGTTGTGCCAGTTCATCGGCCAGTTGTTCGGCAAATTGCACCGGCGACAACGCCCCGCCGCTTTCCACGTAAAACACATGAGGCGAGAGACAGCCGAGTTGATCCCACGCCACGACATCATCTGCTGCGCGCCCAACGATTTTTTTCGCGTTGAAGGAAGTCAAAGCCTCGCTCGCAAGATACCCGAAACTCACGCGATGGCCGTAGCCAAGAAACCGTGTCCGTGCCGGAAGTTTCCTGCGGATCGCTGCCAGCGCTTCCTCTCCGCCCGTGGCCGTCACGCAATCCGCCCCAGCAAAGAGCACATCTTCAAGTCCGGCATTGCCACCGCGCCACTCGGCGATTTCCAGGCACGCGCCGAGCTTCGGCTCGTGCTCATAAATCGAATGCGCGAACAATCGCGGCAGCAGCGTGGTGCCGGACGCGCATTTCACGAATTGCGCCGAGCGTGTGAGCAGGCCGAGCACGATGCTCATCAGCGTCGGGTTCGGAATGTTGCCCGCGGCGATGTGAACCAGAAACTCCGGCCCGGTGGCGATGGCCGCCCGCCCGGATTTTTCCTCGAAGCGGGCAGCGACAAGTTGATCCAGCCTGCGCGTGTCCCCGAGTTCCTGTTCCAGCAGCCTGTTGAAGTTTTCCGGCGTGAGCTGGCGGAAAAATCCGTCCAACCCGCGCTCAAGTGTCGGGCGGCTGAACCCCAGCGCGCCCGGGCCTGCTTCCAGGGCACGCTTGCGAAACGCGTTCTCCGGGCGCAACCAGGCTGCCGCGACCTCGCAGAGAACCGAGACAATCTGGTTCGTGGTGCGATGAACGAGATGGCTCCCGCGGTTGTGCTTGAGCGTGGTGCAGGCTTCGCCGATCAACGCCGGGGTCAGCGGCGCATCGTGCGGGAGGTCGGCAAGAAAATAGTCTGGCAGGTTCATCCGGGATATTTCTCAGCCGTTGAGCGCCTCGCGTTTTCTGATCGCTTTCAGGCACGGCAGTCCGAGCAGTGAGATGACGACGAACGCGCCGAGCATCGCGTAAATCCCAAAATAACTTCGCGCCTCTTTTGCGCCATCGCCCATGCGCCGGACGATCTCTCCGACGACCCAGTGCGACAGGTTGCCGACGAATCCGCCCACCGTGATGAACAGTCCGAACACGCGCCCGCGTACCGCGTCCGGCACGGATTGCATCAACTCCGCCTCCACGATCGGATAGCTGGACATGAAAAAGAATCCGTAGATGAGAAACATCGGGATCACCCAGCGCGATGGCGCGTGTGGAAAGGCGATGACCAATCCGGTGGCCATCAGCAACACGAATGCGGCCCAACGTTTGCGCCCGCTATCGCTCAGATGGCCGAACAGCGGATTGCTCACGGCGCTCGGCAGAAAAATCCAGCTCAACGCCAGTCCGGCGTCGCGCGCATCGAAGCCGTGCGCCTTTTGCAGATACAGCGAACCCAGACTTCCCATGCTTGCGCCCGTGAAATCGCGCAGGCTGAACGCAAATGCCGCCGCAAAAAAGAACAGCCACAACGTCCGTGTCGGGAACATCGGGACTTTGTCTCCTGCGATCCGCTGTTCGGCGGGCAGCGCCTTGTCATCGTCCGCCAGCGCAAAGAACAGGATGGCTGCGATGACTCCGAGCACGCCGAACTCCAGCACGGGCCTGCGCCATGCGGCATCGCCGAGCGCGGGCATCAGTTGCATCGCGCGCCACCCGGTGTAAAGGGGGCCGGCAAAGAATCCGACGCTCGCGCCGATGCCGATGTAGCCGAGCGCCTTCCCGGTGCCGACCGGAAACAGCCGTGCGATCATCGCTGTTGCTGCCGGATGAAAAAAACTTCCACCGAAGCCTGCGACGACCGCCGCCGCGAGCGCGCAAGCGAAGTTCGGCGCAAATGAGAGCGCGATGAATCCCAGCGCGTTGAGCATCAGGCCGAAGCCGAGAAGCTTTTTCCGGTTCACGCGATCCGCCAGGACGCCCATGCCGTAGGACGGGATGAAATTCGCCGCCATCATCACCGTGACGAGCGCCGTGGCCTGTCCCACGCTGTTGAATCCGAAATCACGCTGGACGAGCAGATACAGCGGCATCAGCGCGACATGATAGATGTGCGTGAAGGCGTGCAACGTGCCGACCAGCCAGAGCGTGCGTGTCTTGTGTGCGGCGTCGGCGCTCATTCTTCCTTGGGGGACGGGAATGCAGTCAGGCGCGTTTTGATCTCCTGATGAAGCTGCTCCGACCACGGCGTCAGTTTTGCGTTTTCTGGAACTGTTTTCCCCGCGCGGAAATCCACCGGAGACAGGATGACGGTGATGTTCGTGATGCCTGTGTCTGCCGCGAGAACGAAGAAATCCTCGGACGCCTCGTCACCCATGGCGAGACAGCCGACGGATTTGGCCTTGCCGTGAATCATGATTTCGCCGCCGAGGTTTGTGCGTTCCTCCTTGCGCGCCTGTTCGCGGTCGAACGCGTTCGGATAGCCGATGCGCATCGAGAGATGATAACTGCTGTTCGGGTTGAGGAGGTCAATCGGATAGATGCCTTCAGGCACCTGCTTGTCGCCCTCGCGCTGTTTCGGGCCGGCGACACCGCTGGCCGCAAGGATGGGATAGGAGCGGATGAACTTGAATCCATTCGTGTCCGACTTCGCGTAAATCTGCAAAAGTTTTTCCTCCTTCAACCCGATGAAGACAAGTTCCTGCGGCGGGTAGGCGATGGATTGCTTTTCAAAATGCGGCGTGAGCCGGGCGCGTGCGGCAGCGCCGTATTGTTCGAGCCGCTCCTCGATGGTGGCCGCGTGGACACGACCGGGGTTCAAGGCGGTTGTCATCATGAGCAGGAGAGTGAAAACGATTCGAGTGGGTTTCATGGTTGAAATCAGACCGCCATCAACGAACAGCCGCGCGTTTCGGCGGATTGCGCGCGCCCGAGCAATTCGAAGCCGTGCTCCCGGCGCACGGCGAGGTCTTCGGTCTGGATGGCCATCACGGAGTAAACGTTGGCCAAATCGAAGACGCGAATCAAACCGGTTTCGCCGATGGCAGCCTCATGGCCGGTTTCCGGGGAGATGATTTGCGCGCGCGCCCACGGAGGAAAGCGGAATTGACGCCGGGGATGTTGCGTGTTGCGTGTTGCGTCCGGCGACAGGTCGTAAGCCTGCGACGAAAGTTCGCT
>CAZFNB010000084.1:0-7760 GCA_964520235.1 uncultured Bifidobacterium sp.
TCTCAGAAGCGGCGTCGCCCGCCGCAGCCTGCGCTTCGCCCGCCTCGTCTGCTTTTCGCGCGGCCTCCATGATGAGAAATTCCCATTGGCCGGAGATCGTCCGGGATGGAGGCTCGCTGAAAGGCTTGAGATTGAACTGCCCGCCGCGCAACGACAGCAATTGGTTGAAGGCTTCCTCGCCCGTCACTGCGCCCGCCTGCGCGTGGACGATGCTGCCGGTCTCGATGAAAATGCGCCCGGAGATTTTTGCGTTCGAGATTTCAAGCACGGACGAACTGCGCGCCAGACATTCCATCTGGATCACGTCCTGCAAACCCACACGCCGGAGCACGCCGCGGAATCCCTCCTCGGGCTTGAACTTCACCAGTTCGTTCAAGACGCCGTAGAGACTTTGCCAGCCCTTCGGGGTCGTGGGTTTTTCGAGATAAAGCTCCGCGCCTGCGCTGAGACATGCCGCGCGATATTTCTCGTTCGCATGGCCGGTGAGAACGACTTTCTGCACGCTCGGATAACCGCGATTGAGCAACGACAACATCTGGATGCCGTCCATCACGCCCATCTGCACGTCCACCACGGCGAGATCAACGGGCTGGTCTTGAAGCAGGCGGAACGCGTTGCTCGCGCTGTCCGCCGTGAAGATTTCCCAGTGGCCCTCGCTGAAAACGCCCATGAGTTCCTTGACCGTCTCAAGGAACTGAGGTTCGTCATCCACGAACAACACGCGCCGGTGCGCGGCGGATTTCTGCGGCTCGCTCATGCTTCGATTCGACCTGCGATGCGCTTCATTCAGCGGAACTCCGGCGCAAAAGTGAAGTCAATTCCTTCGTCACCTCGATGAAGAACGTCCGGTGCAAGTTACGGGACGCCGGACAAAGCAGGCTCGTCACCCTCACTTTTGCGCCGCCACTTTTTGAAAACTTGCACGCACGGCACAGTGGAACTACCCTGCCCGCGTTGAAAAAGGCGAAAACAGATTCATCTCGCACAGCGGAGGATTGTTGTCAGCACAAGGAGACTTGTCCGCTCTCACACTGCGAGGCGGGCACGGTGGTTTGCATCAAACAACTGACCGCACAGCCTGATGTGATTGACCGCCTGCGCGAAATGGGTCTGGGAGAGCAACAACACGTCCGCCTTGTCAGCCGGCATCCAAGCCTGATCTGCCAGGTCTGCAATGCCCGAGTAGCGTTGAGCAAGGAACTGGCCGAGGCGATTCTCGTTGAACCGTTGCGCAAGACGGGTTGAGTTTTTTGGACTGCGGTGGCAAGGCGTCAGCCGCGACACCGCTTTCGGGCTGACGGAAGGCTTCTGATAATTCGTCTGGTTTCCTCGCGTGCGAAAGCGGCGTGGCGCTTCGCTTCCCGCCGCACTCCAAATAAACTTTGCGTCTTGGCCTCTTGGTGGCTTTGCGTTTTAATATCCCGGAATGGATTCGGGCAATCAAACCTCACAGCCACTTGTGCCGCTGACTTCGCTCGCTCTCGGCACGAGTGCCACGGTTGCCGAAATCAAACTGCCGCCAGCCGCCCGCCCGCGTCTGATGGAGATGGGCCTGCTCGTCGGGACGAAAGTGGAACTCGTCCGCTTCGCGCCGCTCGGCGATCCCGTCGAGATCAAAGTGCGCGGCTACAATCTCACGCTCAGGAAAAGCGAGGCGGAGCAGATTTTGGTGAAGGCTGGCAATTGACATGGCTGAAGCGTCTCCAAAAACTTCATCCGCCTACGTCGCCCTGACCGGCAATCCCAATTGCGGCAAGACGACGTTGTTCAATGCGCTCACGGGGTTGCGCGCCAAGGTCGGCAATTACGCGGGTGTCACTGTCGAACGCAAGGAAGGCAAACTCATCTTGGATGGCAGGGCGCGTCACTCCGTGCGCGCCGAACACGACAAGTCAGACGACGGCACGCACGGAGTGACGCGCCCTACCGACATCCGCGTGCTGGATTTGCCCGGCACTTACAGCCTCAGCCCGAATTCACTTGATGAACAAGTCTCGCGTGACGTGTTGATGGGGCGCTTGCCAGAACTGCCCACGCCGCAACTCATCGTCGTGGTCGTGGACGCATCGAATCTCCAACGCAATCTTTACTACGCCACACAGGTCATCGAACTCGGTCATCCCACGATCCTCGCGTTGAACATGGTGGACGTAGCGGAGGCGAACGGTCACGCGATCAATTCCATCAAGCTCGCCGAACTGCTCGGCGTGCCGGTCATGCCCATCGTCGCCAGCACAGGCGAAGGTTTGCCACAGTTGCGCGAGAAGATTGTGGAGATGTGTGGCGGTAGGGCGCGTCACTCCGTGCGCGCCGCCCACGATACGCCGGAAGACGGCGCGCACGGAGTGACGCGCCCTGCCGAGATTCAGCCGAAACTATTCTGCCAGTTGCCGGGATTATTCCGCATCGAGGCGCAGAAACTCGCGGAGTTGTTGGCGCAAACTTTCAGCGAACGAAAACTTCAAGCCACGGCGGAAGCGTTATTGATCCTCAGCAATGAGAAGGCGCTCGCCTCGTCCACGACGCATTATCCGCAAGCGGTTCAAGACGCCGTCGCCGCCGCACGCAAGCGTCTCGACGCGGCGAATGTGGACTGGCGAGGCGCTCCGATTGAATGGCGTTATGCGCGCGTTTCGGAAATCCAGGAAGCGGCAACCACACAACTCGCGCCGCCGGGCGAGACGTTCAGCGACAAGCTGGATCGCGTGGTCACGCACAAGGTTTGGGGCACAGTGATTTTTGTGGCGGTGATGGCATTGATGTTCCAGTGCATTTTCACGTTCGCAGAATATCCGATGACGTGGCTGGAGAACGGCGTGAAGTGGGCGGGCGATCAGGTTGCCGCCGCGATTCCGCCGGGCGACCTGCATGATCTCGTCGTCAACGGCGCAATCGCCGGCGTCGGTGCGGTCGTGGTGTTCCTGCCGCAAATCCTGATGTTGTTCCTGTTCATCGGGCTGCTCGAAGACACCGGCTACATGGCACGCGCAGCGTTCCTGATGGATCGCCTGATGAGCCGCGTGGGGCTGCACGGAAAAAGTTTCATCCCGATGTTGAGTTCGTTCGCATGCGCGATTCCCGGCATCATGGCCACGCGCACGATCGAGTCCCGCAAGGACCGGCTCGTCACGATTCTCGTCGCGCCGCTGATGAGTTGTTCGGCGCGGCTGCCAGTTTACACATTACTCATCGGGGCGTGCATCCCCGACAAGCGTGTGTTCGGTTTCTTCAAACTGGCCGGGCTAACCATGCTCAGCATGTATTTGCTTGGCATCATTGTGGCGTTGCTCATGGCGTGGGTTTTCAAGAAGACGTTGCTCAAGGGTGAAACACCGATGCTCATCATGGAATTGCCGCCTTACAAACGCCCCGTGCTGACGGTGACGCTGCGTCATATCTGGGATCGCGCGAAACTTTTCCTCACGCGCGCGGGCACGGTGATCCTAGGCATCAACATCGTGTTGTGGTTTCTGGCGACGTATCCGAAAGCCAATTGGCTTGAAACTTACCAACAACAAAAACTGACAACTGTGGCTCATTTTTTCCCGGAGACAACGACCAACTTCTGGAAAGATTCCGAAATGACATCATATTTGGAGGCTGTCGTTTCAAAACCAGGAGCGGAGACAAACAATCCTTCGGAGTTTGGGCTTTACTCAAAACTTCGTGAATTAAACTCCCAGGCTTCAGGCCAACAACTCCGTCACAGTTTCGCCGGCATGGCGGGCCGCGCGATTGAGCCCATCATCAAGCCGCTTGGCTTCGATTGGAAGATCGGCATTGGCATTGTGAGCTCGTTTGCGGCGCGCGAGGTTTTCGTCAGCACCATGTCCACGGTCTATAATGTCGGCGAGGTGGACGACGACATGAAGACGTTGGAGCAGACGTTGAAGGAGCAGAAACGCGAGGACGGACGCACCGATGTCTATACGCCGCTCACAGCGGTGACCTTGATGGTGTTCTACGTGTTCGCGATGCAATGTGTCAGCACCGTGGCCGTGGTGCGGCGTGAGACAGCGTCCTGGAAATGGCCGTTCTTCCAGTGGCTATACATGGGTGCGCTGGCCTGGGTGCTGGCATTTCTCACGTATCACGGGGGAAAATTGATCGGGCTGGAGTAAGCACGGGTGCAACTGAAAGTACCGCGCGGGCGGTTCGGTTCTTAATCGTAATCATTATCTTTTTCTTAATCTGTCCCGCCGGAGAGTAAGATTAAGAGCAAGATTATGATTAAGAAGGCCAGCGTGCGAGGCAGTTTCAGTCACACCCAGCAAGCACGCCAGGCCGGAAACAGCGTTCTTACTTTCTCAGATACTTCGCCACGGCCTCACCGCGCGAGTGGACATGAAGTTTTCCGTAGATGCCTTTGATGTGCATCCGGACGGTGTCAATGCTCAGGGACATCACGTCGGCAATCTCCTTGTAGGAAATGCCCTCGGCCAGGCGATCCAACACTTCACGCTCCCGCTGCGAAAGATTCTCAATCTCCTTCTCCGTGCTGCCGCGCTGGTTGAAATACTGGACGACCTTGCGCGCGATGTGCCCGGTCATCGGAGAGTTGCCGCGATGCACGTCGGCGATCGCCTCGAGAATCTCCGATTGCGGCGTGCGCTTGAGCAGATAACCGCTCGCGCCCGCGAGAAGTGATTTAAAAATTTTCTCGCTGTCCTCGTAAACGGTAAGCATGAGGATCTGCGCGGAGGGAACGAGCGCCTTGAGTTTCCGCGCGCATTCGATGCCATTCATGCGCGGCAGGTTGATGTCCAGCAGCACGACATCGGGCGACTCGCGGTTGATGCGGTTGATGGCGTCCTCGGCATTCTGGTGTTTGCCGGAACAGGTGAAACCGGTGGTGCGATTGATCTCCGTCGCGAGGTTTTCGCGAATCCAATCGTCGTCTTCTATGATGGAAACCTTGATGGCCATTGGTTCAATCCTCGCGCATCATAACCCCGCGCAGCGGGTTGTCCAACCCGCAAAAACATGTGTATGAAACCGCCTGTACGTATTTGTTCATATTTCAACGAATCGGCATTTCCATGGTGATGACAGTGCCTTGACCGGCCCTGGTTTCGATGAGCAGCCGTCCACCGATCCGCGCAAGCCGTTCGCGCATGTTCAAAAGCCCGTTGCTCGGCGCGCTCTTCTCAGCCGGAACAAAACCCCGTCCGTTGTCGGTGATGACAATCGTGAGCAATGAATTTTCGGCAGCAAGACGGACGCGCGCCTCCGTGGCGGCGGCGTGTTTGAGCACGTTGTTCAACGCCTCCTTGACCGCCATGAACAGATTGTGCCGCTGCTCCGTGGAGATGGGTTCATCCGGCAGCGCCGCCGGAAGATCAAGCCGGCAACGCACGTCGGTGTTCTGGAAATACTCCTGCGCGTAGTGGAAGATGTAGTTGGCCAGATTGTCGAGCGTGTCGTTGCGCGGATTGATCGTCCAGACGATTTCGTCCATGGCGCTTATGACCTCGCGCGTGGTGTGGGCGATGTTTTCAATGTGCGGCTTGGCGCGATCCGACGAGGGCGTGTCGCGATCCATCTGCTCCGTGACCATCGCCACCTTCGTCAGGCGCGAGCCGACATCGTCATGCAGATCCGAGGCGATACGGATGCGAAGATTTTCAATCTGCCGCAACTGCGCGACGCGCCAACGGTAAAACAGCACGAGCAAGCCGGCAGCAGCCGCGACAATGGCGACCTTGAACCAACGCGATTGCCAGATGTGCGGCTCGAACTCGACCGCCAGCACCGTGGGCGTTTCGCTCCAGATGCCGTCATTGTTGCAGGCCGTGACGTAAAAGCGATAACGCCCCGGTCCGACGCTGTTGTAGATAACCGAGCGCTGTTGCTGAGGCGCATCCTGCCAGCCGGCATCAACGCCCTCCAGCTTGTAACGGAAGCGGACTTTTTCCGGCGACTGAAAACTGGTGGCGGTGAAATGAATTTCCAATTCACCGCGCCCGGGCGGGACTATGACACTTTGTCCGCCACGGTTGTTGAGGCTGTTTGTGCGCAACACCGTCCGCCCGGTCATGATTTCCTCGATCAAAACCGTTGGAGGCTGCGCGTTGAACCGGATGCGCGATTCCATCGCCACCACGCCGCGAATCGTCGGGAACCAAAGCCTTCCGTCACGCGCCTTCCAGCCGGCGGGTTTGGCAACGCCGTTGCATTGCACACTGGCCAGTCCGTCCGCCTTGCCAAAAGCCGCGCTGTTGATGGATTTGATTTCGCCGCGATCCAGCAGGTCAAGCTCTCTCCGGCTCACACGGAAAATGCCGCGACGGCAACTCATCCAAAAACTTCCGAAATCGTCCTCCAGGATTTCATAAATTTCGTCGCTGAACAAACCCTGCCGCGTGGTGTAGGCAGTGAATTTTCCATCCCGAAACCGGTTCAAGCCTCCCGCCCTCGTCCCAATCCACAGCGTGTTTTCACGATCTTCATAAAGGGCGTTGACTCCGTCATGCGACAGTCCGTTGCGCGTGGTAAAATTCTGAAAACGATTGCTCTGCCACAGGCTCAAACCTCCATCCGTGCCGATCCATTTTCCTCCGCTTGCACGCGAACAAATCGCCATGATGGTGCTGCCCGGCAAACCGTTCGTATCCGTGTATGTCTCAATGTGACCATCACGAATCACGTTCAAGCCCTTGCTCGTGCCGACCCACAACGGGCCATCGGCATCCTCGTGAATGACGCGGATGGCTGCGTTGATCATCCCGGATATTCGCGGGAAATCATTTGCGCCACCCTCACGCAGGCGGTTCAACACGCCGACGCGATCCATCCCAACCCACAAATTTCCATCGCGACCTTGATGCAACGAAAGCACAGTGTCAAAGGTGAGACCATTTGTAGATGTGATTGCGGAAAACTGTCCGTCCTTGAGTTTGTTCACACCCCCACCCCAGGTACCGAACCACATCGCACCGGATTGATCTTCACAAACAGACATCACGTTGTTGCAATTGAGTCCATCCTGCATCGTGAACGTGTCGAATCGCGCAGGCGTCAGACGATACAAACCATCGCGCCCGCCGACCCACAAGTTCTCCTCCCGATCCTCGAAAATCGTGTAAACCAGATCGCTAAATGCCGTCTTGCCTGCCGCCCACGGGACGAGCCTGCCATCCACGCGCCTGACAAGTCCTTCATAAGTGCCGATCCACAACTGGCCAAACCTGTCCTCGTGAAGCGCCGTGGTGATCTTTTCCGGCAAGGTTTTGTTTGCCGCGTAACTGCCGCGCTTGCCGTCGGTCAGCGAGAGCAAGCCGTCCGTGGCACCGAGCCACAACCGCCCCTGCTGATCGGCGCAAACAGACTTGAGGATGACGTTGGTCAACACGCCCACTCCAAAGTTATTTATATCCGCATGACCATCCGGACCGATGCTGATAAGCCCTGTGACGGTCGCGATACGAATGATGCCTTGTTGATCCTCGAAGATGTCTTTGACCGAATTGTTGATGAGCATGTCCGTTCCGGTGAACCGGGTGAAACGGCCATCCTTGAAACATGTCAGCCCGGTTTCACTGCCGACCCAGAGGCTTCCGTCGCGCGTTTCACGAGCACATTGTATCTGACCGCGAGGCAGATTTTCATTTTCTGAAAAGCGCGTGAACACGCCATCCCTGAGCCGCGTGAGATCATTGCTGCCACTACCGATCCACAAACTTCCGTCACGCGTGGCGTAAAGCGACGTAATCCACGCCTGTTTTAACTGTGGCGCGCTCCTGTCTTCAATGACCGTGAAG
>CAZFNB010000085.1:0-7746 GCA_964520235.1 uncultured Bifidobacterium sp.
CGAACACGCGGCGCATGTTGCCCAGCACCACGCCGCGGCGATACGGGAACAGGTGATAAAACCATTTGCCAAACCACGGAATCGAAAGCGCCTTCAGGCGCGAACAAGCTTTCGCGAATTCCCTTTCCGTCGGAGGATTTAAGTCCGCACTCATTGCGGCTGTTCACGTGCCCGCACCAACGACCAGCGCGACATTCATTCCCCCGAAGCCGCGGCAGATGACCAGCGCGACATTGCTTCGGAGCGTTTGAGGCTTTGTTGCAATCGGCAAGCCGGCACAATCCGGATCCACCTCGTTCAGCGTCGCAATGCCCGGCACAACTTTTTCCCGCAACGCCCGCAAGGCTAGCACCGCGTCCAGCGCGCCTGACGCACCGATGAGATGACCGACGCACCATTTGAACCCGGTGACCGGTGGGACGCTGTTGCCAAACACGCGACGAATTCCGGCTGCTTCCGACGCGTCCGAACCGCGCGTGCCGTTGCCGTGCGCAACGATCATGCCGATGTTCGCCGGCAACAGACCCGCATCCGCAAGCGCGAGTTCGATTGCGCGGCTTACGCCGTCGCCATCGGGACGCAGATCGAGAATGCCGGTTGCCTCGCTCACGCAACCGCTGCCGAGAAATTCGCCAAGGATTGCCGTGCCGCGCGCTTTCGCTTCGCCGGAGCGTTCGAGCATGAGAGAAGCCGCGCCTTCGCCGAAAACGGTGCCGGAGCGGTTGCGATCAAACGGACGGATCGTATCGCTCGAAAGCAACCCGAGTTGGTGGTAGCCCATCACCGTTTCCGGTTCGAACGGCGTATCGTGCGCGATGGCGCAGGCGCGGTCGCCCTCATCGTTGCGAACGGCTTCGGCAGCTTCGGCAAACGCCATCACGCCGCCGGCGCATTGGTTGGTGACACAGGCATTCGTGCCTTTGAAGTTGTAGCGGATGCCGACGTGGCAAAGCACGTTGTTCGGAAGGTTTTTCAACAACCACATCGGGTTCACCGACTGGCTGAACTCACCGCCGAACTTGTTCAAGCTGCCACCCGCCGCAGACATCGCCGGGAAAAAATCGTAGTTGCTGCGATAATTGCCGCCGCCTGAGCCGGCGAAGATTCCCGTGCGATCATTGAACGCGCGTTTGGCCGTGTCATCCATCGCATCGCGAAACGCGAGCAGGCCCGACTGTTGCACCGCCTGGTTCGCGGCGAACAGACCGAACATGTCAGTACGCGAAATCATCTTGTGCAGCTTGCGATCCTCGACCAGCGTGCGGTTCTCGACGTTGCGGACTTCTGCCGACACGCCGACCGGCCAGCTGCTCGCGTCCCATGCCTCGATGGGTCCGATGGCGGACTTGCCGTTGATGATTGCGCCCCATATTTCGTCCACGCCCAGCCCTGCGCCGCAGACCGCGCCGACGCCGGTGATGGCGATGCGTTTTGTTTCACTCACAGTTTCACCTCCTCCGGGCTGCGGAACACCAGCGAACTGTTCGAGCCACCAAAGCCTAGAGAGTTGGAAAGCGCAACGCGGATTTTTCCAGCGCGCGACTGGCCGCGCACGATGTTCACATTGCAGTCGGGATCGGGGGTTTCGTGGTTCGCGTTCACGGGCGCGATGCCGTCGCGGATGGCCAGCGCGCAAACGCCCGCCTCCACCGCGCCGGCCGCCGCGATGAGATGACCCATGCAGCTCTTGGTCGAGCTGACGTTCACGCGTCCGATGTTGTCGCCCAAAACGACACGCAATGCCGCGCATTCACTGCGGTCGTTCATCATGGTCGAGGTGCCGTGCGCATTCACGTAGTCCACATCGGCTGGCGCAGCGCCTGCATCGGCGAGGGCCTGTTGGATCGCCTGGATCGGGCCGTCGCCGTCCGGCGGAGAATCCGTGATGCGATAGCTGCTACAGGAATTTCCGTCGCCGGCGAGTTCGGCATAAATTTTTGCACCGCGTTTTTGCGCCGCGCTCCATTCTTCAAGCACGAGAAACGCCGCGCCTTCGCCGAGCACGAAGCCGTTGCGCGTGGCATCAAACGGACGGCTGGCTTTGGTGGGATTGTCGTTATCCGTCGAGAGAGCGCCGAGCAGACAAAACGAGGAAAGCCCGAATGGATTGAGCATGGAGTCGAACCCGCCCGCGAGCATGAAATCCACATGGCCGCGTCGCATCACCTTCAACGCCGTGCCGAGCGCCTGCCCGCCGGAAGCGCACGCGGTGTGAACGGCGGTGGCGTAGCCGCGGATGCCGAACTGTTGCGTGAGCAGGCCAAGTCCCGCGTTCGTCTGTGTGCGGCAGAACGAGACCGGGTCAACAGTGTATCGCGGATCAATGAAGCCGTCGGTTTGCAACTCGCCGTCGCTATTCGAGCAGAACGCATGGACTTGTTCGCTCTCGCTGTAGCTGACAGCCATCATGCCTGCGCCAACGCTGAAGCCCCAGCGATGAGCATTGTCCGGCTGCGGACGGATGCCCGCATCGGTCAGCGCTTCCTCCGCTGCGGCCAGCGCAAAGCGGTGCGAGCGCGAGGCGAATTTCACGAGCTTGGAATGTGCAAGCGCACCGGGGATCTGAAAATTTTTCACCGATGCGCCGATGCGGACGGGAAATCCGCCCGCGTCAAAGTGTTCGATGAGGCCAAGTCCGCTTTTGCCCGCCCGCAACGCGGCCCAGGTGCTGGGCATGTCGTTGCCGACAGGTGTGACCATGCCGATGCCGGTGATGGCGATGCGACGTTTCCGTATCATGTGCCGGAAATTTTGGCGGGAGAAAGCCTGCGAGGAAAGCGAAAGTTCAACTTAGATTCCGCAGTTGAATTCATCCGCAGATTTCGCAGATGGCACAGATTGAAACTCATGGGTTGAGATTTCGCCCGAAGGCGATTTCACCCTCCAGGTGAAAGCCTGAGAAAGCAAACCAGCGTGTTAACACCGGGAAAATCTGCGTCCTTCTGCGTCATCTGCGGATTTTAAGTTCAACGGCGTTCCGGGATTACTTTTTGGGACGCGGTTTGCGGCGACAGCCGTTTTGAAACCAGAGCCGCCATACCATGAGGAGCGCTTCGCTGACGATGTGACCGGACATCTTTGAGTGACCGAGCAGCCGTTCTGTGAAGATGATGGGCACTTCCACGACCTTGTAACCCTGCCGCCAGAGTTTGTGTGTGAGTTCGATCTGAAAGCTGTAACCGTTGGATTGCACGGCATCGAGGTCAATCGCCTGCAACGCGCGTCTGCGAAAACATTTGTAACCGCCCGTCGGATCGGTGATGGGCATCCCGGTGATGAACTTGACGTAGGTGGCCGCACCCTTGCTCAACATGAGGCGGCTCAACGGCCAGTTGATGATGCGGATGCCGTTGATGTAACGAGAGCCGAGCGCGAGGTCGCCATTCTCCTTCTGCAACGCATCGAGAAAAGCCGGCACGTCATCCGGATTGTGGGAAAAGTCGCCATCCATCTCGAAGATGAATTCGTAATCGCGCTCCAACGCCCACTTGAATCCTGCCAGATACGCGCGGCCCAGGCCGTTCTTTTCCTTCCGATGCAGGACGTGGATCTCGGGATGTTTGGCGGCGAGTTCGTCAGCAAGCCTGCCTGTGCCATCGGGTGAATTGTCATCCACGACCAGCAAATCCACCTTCACCGGAAGCGAGAGAAGCCGCTGCACCATGCGCGGGAGGTTTTCCCGTTCATTGTAGGTTGGCATGACGATGAGTGTAGGATTCATGCTGCGCGCGGCCCGCGAATAGTTACGCGAGCGGGGGTGCTGAAACAAGTTGAGAATTGACCGCTGCTCATTGCGGAGTTCGACACAGCAACGGCATTTTCGCTCAATTTGCAACCGTGGCTTTTCCTTGCAGCTTGACGCAAAACTTGAAAGGCAACACGCTTTTCCCCGTGGATTCCCCCGATGCAACGACGATGATGGAAGCGATCCGTATCCAGATGTGGCTGCGGCTGGCGGGCGCAGGCTTGTTCGGGCTGTTCAATCTCTGGCTCATCATAGACGCCGTCCGGCGCCGCGAATGGTTATGGGCCGTGGCGTTGTTGGCGCTGCCGGGCATCGCGACGCTCTGGTATTTCTTCGGTGTTTATCGCGCGTCAGCCTCCGTCACGAGCGGCTTTGAACTCCCCGGCGCTTACAATCGGAAACGCATCAAGGAGCTGGAGGCGCAGATTCACAATCTCGACAAGGCTCATCACCACTCACAACTCGGCGACGTTTATTTTCAGCAGGGAAAACTGGAGAAGGCCGAGGCATGTTACCGCGCAGCGCTGGAGCGCGATCCACAGGACATTGACACCCGGGCGCATCTCGGCCAGTGCCTGCTGCGGATGAAACGCCCCGCCGAGGCCAAACCGCTCATCCAGGGCGTGCTCCGCGAAAATCCGAAACACGACTACAACCACACCGCGATGGCTTATGCGGAAACCCTGACTGCGTTGGGTGAAACCGAAGACGCGCTCCAGTCCTGGCAATATGTGGTGGCAAACAATTCCTATCCGCGCGCCAAGGTGCAGCTTGCGGAACTTTACGCCGCGAAAGGGCAGAATGATCTCGCCCGTGCCGAACTCAAGGATGTGCTGGCCGACATGCCGCACGCGCCGGCGTATCAGCGCCGACGCGACCGTGTCTGGGTGGGCCGCGCCAGACGGTTGATGAGCAGGCTTGGTTGAGCGCTACTCCGAGAATGCCAGATAAGGGATGAAGACGATCGGCAACAGCACGATGCCGATGACCAGCAATCCGCTCTTGCCCCGTGCCGTGCAAATCTTCGCCCACATGTAGATGGAAACAATCAGCCCCACGAACGGGATGAAAAAAAGAATGATCACCCACACCGGCAACTGTGCCACTTGAAGCAGCGGAATGAGTTGCAAAATGGGAATCCAGATCAGTATGCCCGGCTGGACGCCGCACTTTTCACATATGCGCTTGCCGCAAAAACAGAAGAAGATATAAGCCGCCAGAGCGACGAGGAAAATGACGCCAAGCACGGCGATGCCAATTCCCGCTGCTGCTGTGTCTGAGGTTTGGTTCATGATGATTTGATTGTCGGGTTTCGTTTCAGTTCGGTGAGACAGCCGGCCCACTCAGCCGACGCCCTCTTTTTTGCAGATTCCCCGGCGAAAGCAAGCCCTGTTTGCGCTTTCACCGCCATCCCAACCCCGGCATCATCCGCGCATGTCAGGTTTGATCGCCATCGTCGGTCGTCCCAATGTCGGCAAGTCCGCGTTGTTCAATCGCATCGTCGGACGCCGTATCGCCATTGTTCACGACCAGCCCGGTGTCACACGCGACCGTGTGAGCGCCGAAGCCGAGTGGCACGGGCGGCCCTTCACTCTCGTGGACACCGGCGGCATCGGGCTGCTGCGGCGCGAGAAAGCCACGGACATCATCACCAAGGCGGCGATTGATCAGGTCAACCTCGCCATCGAGGCGGCCAACGTCATCGTGCTCGTCGTCAATGTGCAGGAAGGCATCGTGCCGCTGGATCGTGAAGTGGCGCAACGCCTCCGGGCCAGCGGCAAACCCGTGCTCGTGGCCGTGAACAAGGTGGACACACACCGGCTTGAATCCCAGGCTGCGGAATTTTCTGAACTTGGTTTTGAAAGACATTTTCCAGTGACTGCGATTCACGGCGAGGGCATAGAAGCGCTGATGGACGCAGCAACGGCGTTGTTGCCACCGGTCAGTGGTCAGCAGTCAGCCGTCGGTGGCAACGAGGATTCGGATGATGCAACTGACACGAGCCGTGCGCTGCGGATCGGAAGTCCGCCGCTCAAGCTCGCCATCGTTGGTCGTCCCAACGTCGGCAAATCTTCCATCATCAATGCGCTCACCAAATCCGAGCGTGTCATCGTCAGTCCCATCCCCGGCACCACGCGCGACGCGGTGGATGTGCCATTCGAGGTGAAGGTGGAGAGCGGCGACGGGGGCGTCGCCACCACGCAGAAATACATTCTGATTGATACCGCCGGGATGCGAAAATCGCGCCGCGTGGACGATTCCATCGAGTTTTTCAGCGTGCAGCGCAGTGAGGATTCCATCGCGCGGGCCGATATCTGCGTGCTCGTGCTCGACGCCGAGACTGGCATTCTCGAACAGGACAAAAAAATCGCCGATCACATCGTCGAGAACCAGAAAGCCTGTATCATCGTCGTCAACAAGTGGGATATCTACGAGGAAACCGTCCGCAAGGCGCGCGAGGAGGAAATCCAGCGCCGCGACAATAAAAAGCGTTACGAAGGCAACGAAGGCCCGCTGACGATGCTCGGCGAATTCGGCCAGTGGGTGCAGGACAAGCTGTTTTTCCTCGACTACGCGCCGGTGATTTTCACCTCGGCCAGATCGGGCTTTCATCTGGATCGCCTGCTTGAAGCCGTGCGTTATGTGGCCGCGCAATTGCAGCAGAAGATTCCCACGTCCCTGCTCAACCGGACGCTCAACGACGCCGTGGAGCGCCGTCAGCCCGTGAGTTCCGCCGGCCATCGTCTGAAATTTTTCTACGCCACGCAGGTCAGGCAGTCGCCGCCCACGTTTCTGCTGTTCGTGAACCGGGACGAATTGTTTTCCCCGCCCTACAAAAAATATCTCGGCAACGAACTGCGCAAGGCCTTCGGCTACGAAGGTTGCCCCATCATCCTCGTGCCCAAGCCGCGCCCGAAAACCATCGAGCCGGTGCGCAAGTTCAAGCCCGGCAGAAACGAGCCGAGGTCATCTCATGGGAAAACCAAGGCCCGCAGGTCTGGCAGGTGACAACTTAGTGAGGCGGTTGATGGACGACCAACTCCACGATTCTCAAGATTGCATCCGATGAACATCGTTCTGGTCGAGCCTGAGATTCCGCCGAACACAGGCAACGTGGCGCGGCTGTGCGCGGCCACGCGGACGACGCTCCATCTGATCGAACCTTTCGGTTTCAAGCTGGATGACGCAACGCTCAAACGTGCGGGCATGGATTACTGGCGGCACGTCGCGTGGCATCGTTGGGTGAACTGGGCTGCGTTCGCGGAGAAGCTGCCGCCCGGTGTGCGATTGTGGTTCGTGGAATCGAACGGGCCAAAGCGTTACGACGAGGCGCGGTTCGGGCCGGATGATTACATCGTGTTCGGGCGTGAGACGGCAGGTTTGCCGCTCCAACTGCTGGAGCAAAACCGCGAGCGCTGGCTGCGGATACCGATGCTCAACACCGAAGCACGCTCATTGAATCTCTCGAATTGCGTGGCGCTGGTGTTGTTCGAGGCGCTGCGGCAGCAGGGGTTTGGTGGCAAGGCTTGAACGCCAACAATCCGCCTGTGCCGGCTTCTGCGATCAAGCCGCCGCCGGAGCATTCTCAAACTTCGCGTTGTTCTCCAGAAACTCCACCACCTTCTCGTGTGCGAGCTGGTCGTAGATTTCCACGAAGCCGTTGCGCTTTTGGAGATCTTTGGCGAACTGTTCGGGTGAAACCTGGTTCATCTGCGCGAGCGCCTGCACGCGGCGGATGACTTCCTCCTGGGAAACCTTGATGCCTTCCTTCTCGGCGATGCGTTGGACAAGGAACGCAAACTTCACGCGGTCTTTCGCGTTGGAGGCCGCAGCGGTGTAGATGGCGTCCTTTTCCTTTTCGATCACGTTTCGGTCAACGCCGCGTCTGGCGTTTTCGCGCACGAGATCATAAACCACGTTCCTTGTCTCTGCTGCCACGGTGCCTTCGGGCAAATCGAACGACACCTTGTCCAGGAGGCCTTTGACGATTTGCGAACGGG
>CAZFNB010000086.1:0-7691 GCA_964520235.1 uncultured Bifidobacterium sp.
ATGATCGTTCCCCCGGCGGTGTTCGGCCATGAACTTGCAGGCGTCATCGAGGAGGTCACGCTGCCCAAGGCCGAGGATCACGTTCCGACATGGCGCGTGGGTGACCGTGTGGTGGTGGCGAATTCCGCGCCGTGCGGAAAATGTTTTCATTGTCTCGCCTCGCAGGAAAATCTTTGCGACGACCTGATCTTTCTCAACGGCGCGTATGCGGAATCCATCGTCGTCCCGGCACGCATCGTCCAGAAGAACATGGTCAAGCTGAAGGCGAAGACGGAATTTCGCGACGCGGCGCTCGTCGAGCCGCTGGCCTGCGTGGTGCAGGGTGTCGAGGATTCAAGATTGAAATCCGGCCAGCGTGTGCTGGTGATCGGAGCAGGGCCGATTGGGCTGATGTTTGTGGCCCTGGCAAAGCACAAGGGCTGCGAGATCACGGTGGCTGGAAGACAAGCCACACGATTGCAGGCTGCGCAGCGACTTGGCGCGAAACATGTGATTGATGTCGGGCACGGGCGCAATCTCGTGAAAGAAGTTCAGGGCGCGGCGAAAAAGCCGTTTGATGTCGTCATCGAAGCCGTGGGCAAACCGGAGACGTGGGAAGCGTCCGTGCAACTGGTTCGCAAGGGCGGGACGGTGAATTTCTTTGGCGGTTGTCCCTCCGGCACAACTGTGACGCTGGACACCACGTTGATCCACTACTCCAATCTCACGTTGCTGGCGAGTTTTCATCATACGCCGCGCACGATCCGCCGCGCCCTCGAGTACATCGAGGCCGGCGTGGTGCATCAGGCGGATTTTGTCAGCGGTCACTGGCCGTTGACGCAACTGCCTGATCTCTTCAAGCAGATGACGCTTGGCAACCAGGCGGTCAAGACGCTCATCCACGTCCGCCAATAATCATGGCACGCGGTAAATCCGGAAGTAACGCGCCGGGTCGTTCAGGTTCGTGGCAAACGTCGTGTTATACGCGGCTGCCACAAGATTGCTCGCGAGCGTCGTCCACACCGTCAGATTCGTCGAAGTCTCCACGCGATAAGGCTGGCCGGGGACGGATTCCCACTTGAGCGTTACCGAGAGATTCGTCCGGCCCATGGACAGGAGCTTGAATGGTTTGGCGTAAGGGCTGTTGAACACCATGAACACCGGCAGATGGTCCGAGCCGGTTTCACTGTCTGTCCCGAGCAGCGGTGGTGGAGGGCTTGGCAACAGGTCGCTTCGGAACACCTGGCTGCTCGCGATGTTGGAAAACAAAAGTGTGTTCGGGAGGATGTAATCGTAGCGGCGGTTCAGCGAGCCTTGAATGGAAAATGTCTGCTCGCCATTTGAAGACGGGTTCACGGGTGTTGTCAGCACCAGGCCGGTGTTGCCGTTGGTCAAGCGCTGGATCGGCTGCGCGCTGCCTGTGGCGGGATGGGCGATGTCCTCGTTCATGTCGCCCGTGAGCACGTAGGGATGCAGGTTGTTCGACGTGGAATAAACCATGACGAAGAAGTTGGAGACGGCGCTGGCCTCGGCCGCACGCTTGGCTGCGTCTTGTGAACTGCTTGTGCCAGCTTTCAGGTGCGCGGTGAAAATGTGCAGTGGCTGAGGAAAGCCAGGCACGGCGATTTGTGCCTCAAACAAATCTCGAGTGAAATCGTTTGTCGCGTAACCGAAAGGCGCCAGGTCCGATTGAGCCAGCCAGCTTTTCGACCTCACGATTGGAAACCGGCTCAGAATCGCGCTG
Organism: uncultured Bifidobacterium sp.; assembly: GCA_964520235.1. Classification (GTDB taxonomy): domain Bacteria; phylum Verrucomicrobiota; class Verrucomicrobiia; order Limisphaerales; family JADLHS01; genus JADLHS01. Next base: position 1,724 of record CAZFNB010000086.1, read on the forward strand.
CGTAGCAAACCGTCTGTGGCCGAGTTTGCGGCAAGGTAATAGCCCGGCAGGTAGGCGATGATCCAGTTGGTCAACTGCCAGGTGTTGGTGTAAATAATTTCCTGAAACGTGACGACGTCCGGCTTAAGATACACCAACTGCCGTCCGATGGACTGGACTTCTGGCGCGTTGGTGCTTCGGTCTGTTGTCCCAAAACCTTTCGTGTTGTAAGTCATCACCGAAAATCCCGGCACCGGCAATGCGGGCAGGGTCACGGTCAGTGTGGCGACGTCGCTGTTGGTTGAACCGGCGGCGTTCGTCACGATGACAAGGTAATTGCCGCTTTGATTTGTGGTGATGCCGGACAGCGTGAGCGCGGCATTGGTGGCGTTGACAATGTTTGTGTTGTTGAACTGCCACTGATATGCCGGTGCAGGATTGCCCGTGGCCGAAACCGTGAACGTCACATTGTCGCCAACATCCGCAGTCTGACTTTGCGGTTGCGCAGTAATGACCGGCGCGGCGGGCGGATTGCTCGCTTCGCCATTGAACACGACGCTCAGATCGTCAACCGCCAGCCCGCTGTCAAAGCCGGTGTCATCCACATCCGACCAACGCAAAAACAATTCTTGTCCAGACGGAACGCTGACACCCGTCAGGAGCACATTGAAAAAAACCTGCCGGTTGGTTGATGCGTTGCCATCCAATGCGGATGAGGACGCGCTCAGATTCGGCGAGACAAAGTTGAGCGCGCTGAAATTGATCCATGAGGCGGCGGTAGAGGCATTGGTAATGGGCGTTCCACTCACGGCGTAGGAAAACGCGAGCGACTGGCCGGCAGCAGCACTGCCACTGCGCCATTGCTCGCCAATGTACGAGACACTGATATTTGTCAGGCTGGACGCGGTATCATTGGTGAACCTCACCCCGTATGCAATCGGCGTTGCCGTTCCCGAAGCAAGAGAACCGAAGGCGCGCTCGGTCAGGTTGCTGACGCCAGCAATTCCAAAACTCCACGGGTCGCCCGTGCTGCTGGAACCGTCGCCCGCCCGATAAGTCGCGGCGTTGGTGTTGTTCTTGGAGACATACCAGCCGGGCAGTGTGCTGTTGTTTGCCCAGGCGTTTGCCGTTCCAGAAGTCGCCAATGAATCAAAGTTCTGACTGTATGCGCCGCCGCTCATTTGTATCTGCGCGAGGGCGGTAAATCCATGCAGCGCGGTCAACGCAATTGAGACCGGCATCAAAACGGATGGACGTGTCTTCATTTCGTGCCTAACAGGCAACAAGCTCTCCGGTCGGTTGCCACGGGTGACGTTGCCATTATTTCGCACAGAAACGCCCGCCTGCAAAGCGGGATTTGCATCAACGCCGTTCGTTGTGGTCGCGCTGCGAATATTTTAGCGCCGCGAGGCGTTCCGCGCTTTTACGGAGGATTGGATCCGATTCGATGACTTTCCATTCCCTGCAAGCCCCGCCGCGCGTCGTGGCCATCATTGCGCGCTCCCAATCCAGGCGGCTCAACCCGATCGGCGGCGGTTGCAACGAGCCTTGGATCAACAGGCCGAGTTTGTTTCGGCGCTGCGCCGCACCGGCAACTTTTCTCCCCTGCCAGAGCAGGTCGAATTTCTCGTGCCCGACGAAGCACTGGCCGGGCGCTGATTTTTTGCAGCAGTGAGCGAGTCCGGTTTCAACGCCCAGCTCGGCAAACGCGGCTTGAATCCATTCGTGAACGCGGCGGTAGCTTTCCTCCGCCCGCAACGAATGCCATTCGTGTCCGGCGGGAAACACAAGACTGTAAGTCCAGTCCGCGTCGTGCGGCACGATGCCTCCGCCGGTCGGACGACGGATCAGCGGGCGCAATCGGGTGACAGCCGCGACGTCGGAAAATTTTTGGAAGTAACCGAACGTGGCGGCGGGCTGTGTCCAGCCGTAAAACCGCAACACGGGCTGTTGTAGTTGCGGCATGGCTTCAAGCAGAGCCTCGTCCAGCGCCATGTTGAACGCCGCGTCACACGGGCCGGAATTCAAAATCAACAGACTCATTTGTGACCGTGGATTTTTACGCCGACGCGCGGGCAAAGTTTTTCCAGTTCGCAATTTGTGCAGTCCGGCTTGCGGGCGTCGCAACGCCGCCGCCCATGCCAGATGAGCCAGTGACTGAACAACGCCCATTGCTCGCGTGGAACGAGCCGCATCAACTCCTGCTCGATCTTTTCCGCGTCGTTCTGTTTTGTGAGGCCCAGGCGGCTGGACAATCGTGTGACGTGTGTGTCCACGACAACCCCCACGTTGATCCCGAAAGCGTTCCCCAGGACGACATTCGCCGTTTTGCGGCCCACGCCGTTGAGCTGGATGAGTTCCTCCATCGTGCGCGGCACTTCGCCACCGTGTCTTTCAATGAGTGCGGTGCAACAGGCTTTGATGTTCTTCGCCTTGTTGCGATAAAACCCGGTGCTTTTGATGTCCTGCTCGAGTTCTGCGGGATCAACGTTCGCAAAATCCACCGCGCTGCGGTATTTCCTGAACAATTCCCTGGTGACGATGTTGACGCGCTTGTCAGTGCATTGCGCGGAAAGAATCGTGGCGATGAGCAGTTGAAGCGGATTTGAGAAATCCAGCTCGCAATGCGCGTCGGGGTAGGCCGCCCGCAACCGCGCAAGGATTTTCCCGGCGCGTGCGGCTCTGGCTTCGGCGGTTTCGCGAGGCATGGCGGCATGTTTCAGCCGCCGGAGACGGGCGTCGCGACGGCCTGAATCAGGGCTATTTCTTGTCGGATTTCTCGGAGGCTTTTCCGGCCTCCTTGAACTCGCCGTTCGGATTCACGGCCTTGAGGCGCTCATCGAGTATCTCCACCTTCGCTTCTTTCATTATCTTCTCGAAATAGTCCGGCAATTTTTTCTGAAGTTGCTCGGCTTTGATACGGTCTTTGATCCAGTCCGTGACTTCGGTCAGCGGAATCTGCCGGGCCGGATTTTTTTCAAGCAGCTTGATGATGTGATACCCGAACTGAGTGGTGACGATCTCGCTCACCTGATTTGTGCTCATCGCGAACGACGCGGCTTTGAACTCTTCCACGAACGGGTCGTCGCGCTTGAATTTATACTCGCCGTTGTTTTCCTTCACGCCCGGGTCCTCGGAAAATTCCTTCGCCAGTTTCGTGAAATCCTCGCCGGCGACGACGCGTTTGCGGATTTCATCCGCCTGTTTGCGCTTGGCCTGCTTTTTCTCCTCGGCAAGTTCCTGGCGCGTGGCTGGATCAACCGTGGCAAAAAGAATGTGGCAGACGCGCACGGATTCGCCTTCCTCGAACATCGAGGGATGTTCGTCGTAATATTTTTTGACGTCGGCGTCGGTGCAGGTGACGTTGAGTTCGCGTTCGAGCACCAGCCGGAGCGTTTGCTGGTCAATGTTCTGTTTCTCCCATGTCTCCCTGGAAGCCCCAAGGATGCGCAATTCGCGCGCCTGCTGTTCATTGAACTCCTCGTCAGTCATCTTGCGGTCGGCCTTGAACTTGGCGAGTGCCTTCTCGAAGTTCTCCTTCGCCCTGGCTTTTTCGGCGGCAGTGGCCTTGTTGACGGCGAGATGAAAAGTGATCAAGCCGTCGAGCGTCTGGCGTTCCATCAGCAACATCTGGTCTGGTGTGACGTTGCGGCCGCTTCGCGCGATGTTGGCCTTGATGTTGACCAGTTCATTGTCCAGCTCGCTGCGTTTGACCTCGACTCCCTCGCCCTTGGCGACTGCGGGGTCGCCAAACAATTCCGAGATCTTGGCGGACACGGTGGCTTTGTTTGTCGAGTCTGTGACGGCGGAAGCGGCTGTCGCCCCGATGGCGATGGCGAGCGCGGCAGCGAGAAAAATCTTCGGGTGTTTGGTCATGTTGTTTTTGGGTTGGTTACAGTTTTACGACTTTGACGTTGCTGATGTAGGGGTCTTTTTGCAATTCCGCGAGCACCCCGGCGGGTGGCTCGCTGTCGAGATTGAGTACGGTGAAGGCGTCCCCGCCCGCGGTGTCGCGGCTGAGGCTCATGCTGGCGATGTTGACATTGTGTTTGCCCAAGAGCGTGCCAAGGTGTCCGACAATGCCGGGCCGGTCTTTGTTCGATAAAAGCAGCAACACGCCGTGGATGGGGATTTCCACCGGCAAGCTGTAAAGCCGCACGATGCGCGGATTGTTCGGCGAACCGAAGAACGTGCCGCCTGCCGAGATGACCTTTTCGCCGCCGTTGAACGCCTGCACGTGCAGCCATTCGTTGAAGGTGACGGGTTCGTTCGAGCGTTTTTCCTCGACCGTCAGGCCGAGCGTCGAGGCGATGCTGCGAACGTTGATGTTGTTCAAATCCTTGACCGAGGCGCGCGAGAGGAAGCCCTGCACCACGGCGCGTGTCACGGGATCAATGTTGGGCAGTTCCTGCGCCTTGCCACCGAAAGTGATGTGGAGCTTGTCCACCTGCGGAGGGGCGAGTTGTGCGAGCAGTTTGCCGAGTTTCTCGCCGAGCGTGAGGTACGGCTTCACCTGTTCGTAGGTTTTTGCGTCGAGATACGGCAGGTTCACCGCGTTGCGGACTTCACCGGTGAGCAGGTAGCCCGTGATGACTTCGGCGACTTCGATGCCGCACTTCTCCTGCGCTTCCTCGGAGCTCGCTCCCAGGTGCGGCGTAAGCGTGATGGCGGGATGTTTGCGGAACGGATGATCCGCCGCCATCGGTTCGACGATGAACACGTCCAGGCCTGCGGCTGCGACCTTGCCGCTATCCAGCGCCGCGATGAGGTCTGCCTCAACGATGATTTCGCCTCGCGCACAATTCACGATGCGCACGCCCGGCTTCATCTTCGCGAATGCGGCTGTGTTCAACATGCCTTTGGTCTGTTCGGTCACGGGCATGTGGACGGTGATGAAGTCGGATTCACGATAGACGACGTCGAGTTCCGTGGCGAGTTCGATGCCGAGCGCCTTGGCGCGGGCCTCGGTGAGAAATGGATCGTAGCCCACGACGCGCATCCCGAAGGCGATGGCGCGCTTGGCGACTTCCGTGCCGATGCGCCCCATGCCTAGAACGCCGAGTGTCTTCCCGGCGAGCTCGACGCCCTGAAATTGCTTCCGATCCCACTTGCCCGCGACCATCGTGGCGTGTGCCTGCGGCACCTTGCGCGCGAGATTCAAGATCATCGCGAACGACAGTTCGGCCGTGGTGATGGTGTTGCCGGCGGGTGTGTTCATGACCACCACGCCGCGTTGCGTGGCTGCTTCCACGTCCACATTGTCCACGCCCACACCGGCACGACCGACCACGCGGAGTTTTGTCGCGGCTTCGAGGACTTTCTTCGTCACTTTCGTTTCGGAGCGCACGACCATCGCCACCGCGTCGGTCACAATCGGCAGCAGTTCCGCCTCGGACAGGCGTTTGGGCAGGACTTCGACCTTGAACTCAGGCCGTTGTTGAAGAAGCGCTATTCCCTTCGGCGAAATCGGATCACAAACCAGAATTTTCATATACCGGAAGTGCAAGTCTAGGGACTGTGCATGGGCAGGTCAAACCTTCAAAACACCCTGTGAAGGGCGTTTTGAACGCGGCTTTGACCGATTTTGCCGGGGTGTTGACGCGTGGCCTGGCTGCCGGGGACTGCGCGCCAGCTGCGATCAGAAGTGCGCCACGACTTCTATCTCCACGCCTGCGCCTTTGGGAAGTGCGGCGACTTGGATCGTCGAACGCGCCGGAAAATCGCTGGTGAAATACTTCGCGTAGATTTCGTTCATGCCCGCGAAGTTCGCGAGGTCGGTCAGAAACACCGTGGACTTGACCACGTTGGCGAACGTCAATCCCTGGTCGTCGAGGATGGCCTTCACGTTTTCCAGCACGCGCTCGGTCTGCGCCTTGATGTCGCCGGAGATCAGGTTGCCATCCGCCGGGCTGATGGGCGGCAGCGCCGCGCCCACCACCACGTCGCCGACGCGCACGGCGTGATTGTAAGGGCCGACGGCGGCGGGTGA
>CAZFNB010000087.1:0-7680 GCA_964520235.1 uncultured Bifidobacterium sp.
GGTAAGAACGGTCGGATGAGAATCAACGGAATCGCCGGAATCACGCCGGAGATGAGCGTGTAGCGCCAGGCTTCGTGAACGCCGTGAATGGCTGGCAGCGAGAAAGCATTGGTCGCAGAAAGATCGTTCATCCACGCGACGAGGAAGCCGCCGAACGATGAGAACGCCTGCGTGAAGCCGAGGACTTTTTCGCGTTGCTGCGGGTTGGGGAACAATTCTGCCAGCCACGCGACAGCGGCGACGAACTCCACGCACACGCCGATGAACACCAGACAGCGTAGCACGAGCAATTGCGTCAGCGAAGTCGCATACCCGCTGGCGAATGCCGAGAACGCGTAGAGCAAAATGCTGAACGTCAGGACGCGGCGGCGTCCGAGCCGATCCGTAAGATAGCCGCCAAGCAGACCAAACACACCGCCTGCAAGTGCCGGGACAAAGAACAACATGCGCGCCCACTCGATGTAGTTTTTCCCACCCGGCGCCCAGAGCGCGGCGGCATCCGGTGCAGCCATGCCGCCTTTGATCAGTGCCTCGACCAGCGGTGCGCTCAATGCCGCGATGGCTGGCTTGATGATGAGCGGCAGCATGAGCAGTTCGTAGATGTCGAACGCAAAGCCGATGGCGGCGATGATGCAGATGAGCCATTGGGTGCGGGTGAGTTTCAGGCTGGTGGTGGACATGTTCAAGTTGTCGCGACTGGCCGGGCTTTCATGCGTGTGATGTTAGTGGAATTCTTCGCGTCGGCAATTGCCAAGCAAGTCAGGCGTTTGTTCAATTCATCAATCGGTGTCAGTGAATCAATGACCATATCCGACGCACCATTTCGGCGGTGGATTCAAACCACCAGTGGAACATTTTCGGCAGGCCAAGTTTTGCGGTGAGCAACGGCAGTCCCATCAACAACACGATCGCGTTGCCCAGAAAGATGACCACGGCCGAGAAAAGATACCCCTGGCTTGTGATGTCGGATTGTTCCGTGCGCAGGACATGTGCGGTGAGCGTGACATGAAAGGCGTACGCCACACCGATCAAGAGATGAAACCATGCAAGGTATCCTGACCAGTTCCAGATGAGATGTCCGGTGACAAAAACCGCCACGATCATTACGGCGTAGAGCGGGAAGAAATATGGCGCGAGCGCGATGAGAAAGTTGGTTTTGTCCACAACAACGTGCCCGCCGGTGGAGGATGCCTTGAATTTTTTCACGCTTCCACCAAACAGCCAGACCCAGACGGCGTGGGTGAGTTCGTGCCCGAACACGTAAATCAACATGGGCTTTGGCAACAGCAGATAGATGACGACCCAGCACGTCGCGCCCGCGCCAACGGGAACGAGCGTGATGTCCGCGCCGCCACATTCGCGCATGACGCGCCACAGTGTCGCGCCTGCGCCGAAGCAAACCGGCAGCAGCAGGATGGCGACGATGAATTTGAACCACTTCGGCACGCGGCAAGAATTCAGAATTGGATTCAGGAAGCAAGTCTGCGCAGAACACCGGGCTTTGCGCGGCGGCAGGTTTTGGTTTAATTGCCGGCATGCGTGTGCTGATTGTCGGCTGTGGCTACGTCGGGCTTCCGTTGGGAGGCGAACTGGCGCAGCAGGGTCACGATGTCTTCGGGCTGCGGCGGTCGGCAGCGGATGAATTGAGGGCTGCGGGCATCACGCCATTGGTCGCGGACATCACGCGCGCTGAAACCCTGGCGAAGCTGCCGTGTGATTTTGATTGGGTGGTGAATTGTGCAGCAACTGGCGGGGGGAGTGCGGAGGATTATCGGCAGCTTTATCTCGAAGGCACGCGGAACCTGATCGGGTGGCTTGGGCCAAAACAGACTGGCAACAGCCGGTTGCGGTTCGTTTACACCAGCAGCACGGGGGTTTACGGACAGAACGACGGTTCAGCGGTGGACGAAAACGTTTCGACGGAGCCGACGAGCAAGACGGCGAAAATGTTGGTCGAAACCGAAAAGGCGTTGCTTGCCGGAGCGAGCGAGCGAAATTTTTCGGCGATTGTCTTGCGCGCGGCAGGCATCTACGGGCCGGGTCGGGGTTATTTGCTGAAAAAATTCCTGCGCAACGAGGCGGAAATCGAAGGAGACGGCGGCCGTTTTTTGAACATGATCCACCGTGACGATTTGATCCGCATCATCATCGCCGCACTGGAGCGCGGAGATGGCGGGCAGATCTTCAATGCAGTGGACGATGAACCGGTGCGTCAGCGGGACTTTTTTGCATGGCTATCAAATCAGCTGGGCAAGCCGATGCCGCGAAATGTTCCTGTTGACGCCGGCAATGAGCGGAGGAGGGGGACGACCAACAAGCGCGTTTCAAATCAGCGGTTAAAAGAGCGGATTTATCCAGCCTTCATCCATCCGACGTTTCGGGAGGGTTACACAGCGGAAATTCAACGCCTCGGTTTGATGTGAGCGAACTGTGCCGGCTGTGAAACGGCGGTCTGGAGTTGTTTCCCGACAGTCAATCTGAACTGGCAGCCTTCCGCGCATGAACGCCTGCCTCATTGCGATAAATCCAGATCTCTGTTGCATATCCTTCCTTTGGCTTCGGTGGTGTTGGTCGGAACAACGATTGCTCAATCATCGGCGGAAACATGGAAGATTTTAGGGAGCCTTGACGGATTTCGCCTTCCAGTGGGATGTCGAGACGGCTTTGGCTCAATCCGGGACACGCGTGTGTCATGCCCATCGGGCTGAAATCCTTCTTGTTCTGCCAATGACCTGATAGCCGTGTCTGCAATCGAAAATAAGTCCGTGTTGCCACCGTTGGTTTCTGTCACAGAATCCGCGGAAAGTGATTTTTTTCTGCGGCCCGGCCCCGGCAAGGCCGGGCAAGGCGCGTCATTGTTCCGGCGGATTCTCGTGTTTACCGATCAATTCTGGCGGCTGGCATTGCGGCAGATCGCCGCCACCGCTGAACGCTTCATTCCGGAAGAATGTTTGCGAGACACGGAATTGACCCGCCGGGCGCGGCTCGTTTCCAGGTTCGGTGTGCTGGGTTCGGTTTTTGGCGCTGCGTTCGGTTTTTTCTACGCGTTGGTCGGTCATGGTTGGGGCGTGGGGATTGTCACCGTTTGCACGATGGGATTTGCTCTGATTCCCTGGCTCATGCGGCGCACGCGTTCAATTCCGCTCGCCGGCAATTCCCTTTGCGGAATTTTGATTGTTGGATTTACGGCCCTGTGCGGTTGCGAAGGCGGATCGAACGGGCACGCAATCGCATGGTTGGTGAGCGTGCCGCTTTGTGCGCTGCTGCTGGTCGGCAGAAAGGCGGCGGGCACGTGGGCAATGTTGTCATTTGCGGCGGGAGCCGGAGTCGTTGCCGCGAACATGCTGGGTGTCGAAATGAAACCCACGTATGACATGCGCTGGCATCCCATGATCAACGCGGCGGGCTATCTCGCGCTGATTGTTTTCATGTTCCTGCTCGGGGTGATCTTTGAAAGCGGACGCGAGCGCGCCTTCTCAAAAATGCGCGATGCGAACGCCAGGCTCGCTTCGTCAAACGAGGAGCTTGCGCGATTGAACCAGGAGAAAAATGAATTTCTTGGCATCGCCGCGCACGATTTGAAAAATCCACTCACCGTGGTCATCGGCTCGGCGGAATTGATCAAGGGCGGGCTTGCAAAGGAACAATCCGCGCGCATGGCGGGCAACATCGTCGGCGCGGGTCAGCGGATGCTCCGGCTGATCAAAGACCTGCTCGACGCGAATGCCATCGAGCAAGGCCGCTTCACTTCGAACATCGAGCGTTGCGACATGCGCTCAATCGCGGCGGAGTGCGCTGCAAATAATCTGACCAGCGCGACGAGAAAGGAAATTTCGATTCAGGCCGAAGGCGGCGAACCGATGTGGGCACGAGCCGATCGGAACGCGACGATGCAGATTCTCGACAACCTGATTTCAAACGCCGTAAAATTTTCCCCGCTAAAGACGACTGTGCTGGTGCGCGCGTTCGCCGATGGCGATTTCATTTCCGTGGCGGTCAGGGATCAGGGCCCGGGCATCAGCGAAGACGATCAAAAAAAGCTTTTTGGCAAGTTCACCCGCTTGACCGCGCAACCCACCGGTGGTGAATCTTCCACCGGTCTCGGATTGTCCATCGTGAAGAAACTTGCCGAAGCCATGGCTGGCACGGTTTGCTGCAAGAGTGTGTTGGGAGCGGGCTCGACATTCATCCTGCGATTGCCCGTGTGGAGAGAGGTGCTTGAGAATGCTCGCGGTGCGGAAGTCTCGGGAAATCCTGCCGGGAACAAGCTGCCCGCCGCGCTCGACAGAGATTCAGCGGAGATTTCCCCCGCTTTCAAATTGGAAAAAGACGTTGCTTCGTCTGAACGCTGACTGCGCCTTGGTCTTGACGTTGTTCAATTTCGGCTGCTGCGAAATTTCTCAAGCCAGCCGTCTATCCACCGGAGACGCTTTGCTGAAGATCCCGCTCGCGCCGGGGTGACTGTTTTGCTTTCGATGCTGCCGGTGAATTCCCGCGTCGTGCAATCTGCCGGGCGACGTTGCCGCTTGCGCACGGTGCGTGGTGGCGGTTGACTGCAAGCCTGCCGGATGCTGTTCACAATCTTCTCGATGGGATAACGCTTGAGCAAAAAGCCCGAGGCACCATCAGCCATGGCGCGCGACTCGGACTGGTCATCGAAAAAAGTCGTGAGCATCAAAACCCGTGTGGATACGGAGAGCGAACGGATCGAGCGGACGGCATCCAGCCCGTTTTGGTCGCCCATCTCGATGTCCAACAAAATCACGTCCGGCCCGATCTTGCTTGCCAGCGCGCTCAACAAGGCATTGGGAGACGCAAACCCGCGTGTGCATTCGATGCCATCGCAATGACTCAACAACTCACGGAGCGTGGCGCGCATCCGCGCATTGTCGTCCACGATCCACAAATGAATCGGTGCTTTGTACGCCATTTCGGTGGCGATGCCGTCTTGACCGTTCTCTTTGTTTGACATGCGATTAAAATTTCAAGGTCTGATTCGTCCTAGCTAAGACGATGCCGACCTGCTATCAGAAAAGCGGACGGGAATTTTCCGCGAAACAACCCTGATTTCTGCAATGTTTCTGGATTGCGATGAACACCGCGTGCGATCCGTCTGTCGTGCCGTGTTCACGCTGGGCAAACTTAGCCGCACATAAAAATTTCTCGCGCGGCGGCATTCGATTCGCCACCCTCACCGCTGGATTTTTCGCGGGAGAACCACCCGTTTCCGAAACCGTTTCGCATGAAGGCCAAAATCATTATCACACCCAAGAAAGCGGTCGTTGACCCACAGGGCATCACCGTCAAAAAAGCTCTCGAACACATGGGCTACTCCGACGTCACCGGCGTCCACATCGGCAAATACATCGAGATTGACCTCGCACCCGGTACGGACAAAGCCGCCGCGCAGAAAGCCATCAACGACGCCGCGCACAAGCTGTTGAGCAACCCGGTTATTGAAGACTATCGAGTAGAGATCGAATGAATATCCGGCAGTCGAGGCTGAAAGGGTGCAGGGGAGAAAAGGTGAAAGGGAGCAAGCGGACTGCTCACCCTTTCTCCTTTTCTCCCTTTCTCCTCTGCGGCTGCGCCTGCAACCAGAACTTCCGAACCACATGAACTTTGCCGTATTACAATTCCCCGCCTCCAACTGCGACCAGGACGCCGTCCACGCCGTGCGGCACTTCGGCCATTCCGCGCGCCTCGTCTGGCACAAGGACGCCTCGCTCGGCGACGCCGACTGCGTCATCGTGCCCGGCGGCTTCAGCTACGGTGATTACCTCCGCTGCGGCGCGATCGCGCGCTTCAGCCCCGTGATGCAGGCCGTGAAACAATTCGCCGACAACGGCGGCCTCGTCATCGGCATCTGCAACGGCTTTCAAGTGCTCACCGAATCGCACCTGCTGCCCGGCGCGCTCATCCGCAATCGCGACCTGCAATTCCACTGCGAAAACATCTTCCTCAAGACCGCCACGAGCGACTCGCCGTTCACCAGCCAGATTCCGGCGGGAAAAATCCTGCGCGTGCCCATCGCCCACGGCGAAGGCTGCTATTTTGCCGACGAAGAAACGCTCGCGAAACTCAAGGCCAACAACCAGATCCTCTGGCAATACTGCGACCAGGACGGCAACCTGACCGATAACGCCAATCCGAACGGCGCGCTGCTGAACATCGCCGGCATCTGCAACGAGAAGCGCAACGTGGCCGGCCTGATGCCGCATCCCGAACGCGCCTGCGAACCACTGCTCGGCAGCGACGATGGCAAATGGATTTTTGAAAGCATCTTTGCCGCATTGAAGAACAAAACGGTAGCGGCAGCGGCGTAAGGCAATGAGCAGCGAAACAAAAAAATGGCTGAGAACTCAGGTAATCTACACGATGCCTAAAGACCAAAGCTTTCCTTCATTGCGAACCAAGAAAGTTGCTTTGGCTTTTGATTCTGTTTCTCGTTTCTTCAGTCATTGTGCTGCAAATCTTGCTGCAAGAAGTGGAACACTGACGGTATTTGAGAATCCCCCAACAGAAACAGAGTATTCATCCGAGAAACTTGTGTCGGCGGCAACAGCTGCTTTTGGCGAAGGAATACGACGACAGTGGTGTAGCGGAGCAAGAGTCGAGTTTTGTTGGGAGTGGAAACTGCCTGTTGAAAAACTCAACGCCGCGATCAGTTTCCTCTCAGCCAATGAGCCGTTGCCAAAGTATTACGTTGGCCCAGTTCAGTTCACGATCTTCTACGATTTTGTCTGGAAAGATTTAAGAACGGATGAACCACTGCCATACCAAGACCCAGCCTATTGCACTCATAAAGTTCTAGCCACATCAGGGCTGGGCATTTTTCTTGATCGAAATTCCAGCCTTAGTTTTGATGCACGCTTTCCGTTCGAGGAGGTTGGTTCTGATTTTCTGAACTATTTCCAGTCCATCATTGAATTCATTCCTATTCGCCTTCGCTCAAAGAATTTTAGATTGAGTATTCCAAACAAAGCCGGAACGGAATCTGTTTGGAGAAAGATTGCGCCAGAAAAATTGTCTTTGATTGAAGAAATCATCGAGAGCCGGAACTAAATTTTTTATTTCATGACCGAACCCGCCATCACCCCAGAGTTGGTTGCCAAGCACAACCTCACGCCGGAAGAATACGCCCACGCCCAGGAAATCCTCGGCCGCGTGCCGACTTACACCGAGCTCGGCATCTTTTCCGTGATGTGGAGCGAGCATTGCAGCTACAAAAACACCAAGCCGCTGCTCAAGACCTTCCCCACCAAGTCGCCCAAGATCCTCGTCGGCGCGGGCGAGGAAAACGCCGGCATCATTGACATCGGCGACGGCATCGCCATCGCGTTCAAGATCGAGTCGCACAACCATCCGAGCGCGGTCGAGCCGTTTCAGGGCGCGACCACGGGCGTCGGCGGCATCGTGCGCGACATCTTCACGATGGGCGCGCGCCCGGTCTGCGCGGTGAACTCGCTGCGCTTCGGGCCGATCACTTCCGATGTAGCAGCGGACGTGAGTCCGCTCAAATCAAACTCCGGAAATGATCAGAGCCGACTCACGTCGGCTGCTACAAATGGAGAAGAGGAGGCCGGGTTGAAAACCAACCGCCGTCTCTTTGCCGGCGTCGTCAACGGCATCGCGCATTACGGCAATTGCTTCGGCATCCCGACCATCGCGGGCGAAGTT
>CAZFNB010000088.1:0-7653 GCA_964520235.1 uncultured Bifidobacterium sp.
ATGCTGCTTCATATGCCTGTAATGAATTGTCTCCGATACGCCGGTTTGTGTCACGAACCCAGTCAAAAACCGAAGCCCAGGCAGCCGAAATATTAAGGTCGTCATCCATCACTTCAGTAAAACGACGAATGAAATCCGGGACGGAAGATGACGACAATTGTCCGGACGCAGTTTGGCTGCCAGCGATTTCACGGAGTTTTCCAACACACTCATCAATCCGTCCCAGGGCCGTGCGCGCACCTTGAAGGTTTTCGAGAGTAAAATTGAACGTCTCCCGGTAGTGGGCCGTGAGTAGCAGGTAACGGATTTCCCGTCCGGCGAATCCCTTGCCCAAAAGATCTCTCAAGGTAAAAAAGTTTCCGAGCGATTTGCTCATTTTTTTCCCCTCGACAAGCAAGTGCGCGCCGTGAAGCCAGTATTTCACGAATCGCTGGCCCGGAAGATTGATTCCCGCGCCTTCACTTTGCGCGATTTCATCTTCGTGATGAGGAAACGCCAAGTCCTCGCCGCCCAAATGCAGGTCAAAACTGCCGCCGAGCAATTTCCAACTCATCGCAGAACACTCGATATGCCAGCCCGGACGACCTTCCCCCCACGGACTCGGCCAGAAAACATTCCCATCCCCAGGAACGCGCGCCTTCCACAACGCGAAATCCGCCACGGATTCTTTTTCGTACTCATCCGTGCTCACGCGCTCACCAACCCGCATTTCATCGAAGTTCAACTTTACCAGTTGCCCGTAGGTGCAACCACAACCCCGATACTTCTCAATGCTGAAATAGACGGAGCCGTCACTTGATCTGTAGGCAACACCGCGAGCAATCAATCTCTCGATGATCTCAATCATCGCTGGTATGAACTGAGTGGCACGGGGTTGCTCGTGCGGTGAAAGGCAATTCAATGTTTTGAGGTCATCGAAGAAGGCATTTGCATAGCGGCTGGTGAATTCGTCGAGGGTTGTCCCTGTTTCCCTGACCCGGCGGATGATTTTGTCCTCAACATCGGTGACGTTCATGACGTGCTTCACGTCAAAGCCACGAAAGGTCATATAGCGGCGGACCAGATCGCCAAAAACAAACGTGCGCCAGTTCCCAATGTGAGCGAAGTCATAGACTGTTGGCCCACAACAATACATACCAACAGACTTACCCGTCGGGTCTAATGGCGCAAACGCCTCTACACGGCGCGAAAGTGTGTTAAAAAGTCTCAATCCCATCAAGTTCCAGCGGAGGGTAAGAACGAGGCGAAGAAAGAAAAGCGCAAATTGAGCAACCAACACGCTGCGGTCAAAATGTAGTTTTAATTACGGATACTGACTCATCCGTAGATTCCGTAACCCCAATCTCGACATGTCCGTGTGGACAACCTGTGAACAAATTTGCATTGTCGGCCCGAAACAAAGACTGCTACTCTATCTCTAACCAAACAGTTCAGATTTTTGCCAGTCAGAAGACAAACAAAACGTAGAAAAGTTGTATATGAAAACAGGACGTATCTTGATGAACACTCGCCTAGCAGCAAGCAATGTATTTGGTGCAATTGTTTCCCTTGTTCTCGTCACCAGTTCCGCCAAAGCCTTGACCATTTCCGATGGAAGTTCCTCTGCTGACATCAGCCCGGGTAGTTCGGCTGGCATGTTCAATTGGTTTGTGGGAGGAAATGACCAGCTTGTTCAACAGTGGTTTTGGTACCGAATCGGCGGCGCACCCGAAGCGCCAATCAATACGATTGGTGCTCCCGCAGTCGGTTCGCTTGGCCCCAACCAGCTTACACTCACCTACACGCATGCTTTGTTCAGTCTTCAAGTGGACTACTTGCTGACAAGCCCTTCATTCGGGCAAGCTAGCATCCAAGAAGCAATCTCCATCATCAACACATCAGGCAATAACCTCGACTTCCATTTTTTCCAGTATTCAGATTTTGATTTGAATGGAACGGCTGGTGGTGACTTTGGCGCACTCGGCACCAACATTTTTGGAAAGTTCAATTTGGTGGATCAGATTGATGGCCCTAACACCTTTCAAGAAACAGTTTTGACCCCGGGTTCAGACCATGCCGAACTCAGCTTCTTCCCGGTGATACTGAACAAGCTGAACGATGGAGTGGCCACAACCCTTTCTGATTTACCACCCGCGGGCGCCATCATCGGACCGGGCGATCTTACATGGGGATTCCAATGGGATCGTGTATTGACGGCTAGTGGCCCAGGTTCAAGTCTTGCGATCAGCAAGCTTAAGAGCATTGAAATTGTTCCTGAACCCTCTACGTTTGCAATCGGGTTAATGGGTTTGGCTGCCGTCCGCTGGATGCGTCGTCGCTGCTAAGACTCAAAGATTTTGTCACACCGGGCATCTTATGATGCCCGGTTTTTTTTTGAGAATAGCCCACCTTCCACAAAAACTTCCGATGAAGGGTCGTTTCCGTGTGAACTGCTCGGCATTGCTGGCGCTTCTCTTTGCATCCGCAGTCAGAACTTACGCAGGAGGAAGCGGCTTAAACACTGTCGTCATCGTCAACCAAGCCAGTTCAAACTCACTTGCTCTTGCGAATTACTACGCTGAGAAACGTCAGATCCCTCCCGAAAACATCATCCGTATCAACTGGCAAGGCGGAAATACGACGTGGCATTTATCCCAATTTGAAACAAACCTCCTTCAGCCATTCCTTTCAGCCCTGTCCTCACGGCAATTGACGAACCAGGCTGATTTTGTGGTTCTTTCGATGGACATCCCCTACAGCATCGTGGGCCCGGATAACGTCAACAGCACCACCTCTGCGCTCTTCTATGGCTTCAAAGGAATGGATTGGGAAAGTCAGGACAGCGCCACAAACAGTTTCGCCGGCAGTGAATCGGCATTTTACGTCAATCGTCCCGCGAGCGCAGTTGCAGGCTCTTTTCTGGCTACGATGCTCACCGCCAACACGCTCACTCAAGCCATGCGCATCGTGGATCAAGGCATTGCGGGTGATACAACTTTTCCCAGGCAATCCGCGTGGTTGGCAAAAACCAGCGATCCGCTTCGCAACATCCGTCACCGTGCATTTGACAACGCCGTCTTCAACGCCCGGATCCGCAATGCCTGTTCGCTTCAACGGACAAACTCCGACTCGCCGTGGGGACAGACCAATCTCCTAGGTTACGCAACAGGCCTGTACAACTTCAGTCTCACGCCAAATGCATTTGTGCCTGGAGCCATGGCGGACAACCTGACCTCCTACGGTGGTGTGATTTTCGGCCCGAACTCCCAGACCACGTTGATGTCCTTCTTGAACGCAGGTGCATCCGGCAGCTACGGGACTGTGACCGAACCACAGCCAATTCCCGATAAATTCCCCGATCCACAGATTTATTTCTACCAATCCAGGGGGTTTAACCTGGCAGAATGTTATTACTTGAGCCTGACAAATCCGCATCAAGGCCTGATTGTCGGTGAGCCTCTTTCGTCCCCTTTTGCAAGACCCGGCTCGGGGAATTGGTCAGGTCTGCCAGCAAACGCAGTCCTGCACGCTTTGACAAATCTCACCGCTCAATTCACATCTCCTGACGAACGCACCCGGTTGCAACAGGTTGATCTGTTCATTGACGGAAAATTTCACTCCACCCTGACCAACATCCAGATCCGCACCGGCAACAAAATCCACCTGACATTGAACGGACACGTCGTCACCTGTGACGTGCCCGCAAACGCAACACTCTCTTCGACCGCCGACTCGCTTGTTGCAAACATCAACGCCTCGACAAATTTCAACGTTACCAGGATTTCCGCCGCGACGCATGGCGACCGGATCGAACTTCAATCCATGGCTGTTCAAACGCAGCCTCCGACAACGACAATCGTTGATTCTCCAACAAATGCCCCCTCCCCGGCCTTTTTTTACACGGCTCGAAGACTGCCGACAGCAACGGATGGAAAGCTTTTCGCGTTGAGTTCTACTCAAGGCGTGTTCCGTCTTCGGGCTGAATCATCGCCCGGCGTTCCGGTTCTGCTGGCTGCGTCAACGAATCTTGCAGATTGGCTGCCAATCGCCGCCAGCCCCACGGGGGACACAAATTTTTTCAACGATGAATTCTCCTTTTTGTATCCGCGACGGTTTTATCGCTTTGCCCCGCTTTCGATGATGTTCGCGAGGTCTCCAAAACTTGCAACAATCACAGGCCCCTCGAACAGCGAATTCAAGTTTTACATCGAATCGGCATTTGGATCGCCTTACGCACTTCAAAGCTCCTCCAACTTGATCACGTGGAGCACGGTTTTGACCAACGCTTCCGGGTCACCGATGATTTTTTCAGACCCTGCTGTCATCCGTTCCGGAGCGCGATTTTTCCGGACAATAAATCTGAATCAACCCAACGAACCGAAAATCGCCCTGACTGGAAAGACGAGCACTGGCGCAAACATCCTCACTGTTCAAGACCCGATTGGATGGCCAAACGTCATCCTGCGCTCGACGAATCTCGTGAATTGGTTGCCCATCTTCACCAACGAAACCCCGGGTGGCATTTCGCTTTCGGCATCCACCTCACCAGGGAATGCTGCAACCACAACTGTTTTTGCCGAAGCCGCAAAAGAGATTTTTCCCGATTCACCTGCGTACGGCATTCAACAATTCAGCTTCAACGGCATCATTCAATCTGGTGCCGCATATCAACTCGACGTGACCAAGACGAATGGAGAGAGAATCACGGTTTCTGTCACAAACCAGAATCCCTTTGCCTTGATCCAGCAGTTTGTGACGGAATTCGTTTCCCGGATCAATTCAAACGCCGCCCTTGCTGCCGCCGACGGTTTGGTGGCTGAAGACCTTACCAGCGGTTTTATGGGCGGGAGTCTTTTGAATCTCCGAGCGCGCAGTCCCGGATTGGCTGCTGCAGCCATTAGCGTTCGCGTGATCCCAACTGGGATGTTGAACGTATCACCGTCCGCGACCGTCAATCTTACGCAAAACATTTCGGATCTTCGCCCGCGAAATCACATCTATCTTGGAGCCGGTGCAACCAATCTCTCGGTTTTGTTCGCGCTTGATACAAGCACTCTAAGCGACGGATACCATGAGTTGACCGCTGTTGCCCACGAAGGCAGCCAAGTTCGGACTCAGACACGCTGCACGCCACAGGCTCGTGTGCAAAACACGGCTCATGTCGCAACGCTGGCCATAACAAACGCAACCGCAATCGCTCCTCTCCAAACAAATCTTCAAATATTGGTGATGGCGAACACGAATATCATCAACTCCATTGAATTGTTCAGCACGGGCGGCCTGCTCGCCACAGCCACAAACAAGTCCACAGCGGCTTTTTCCGTCCCCGCACCGTTCCTCGGTCTCGGGCGACATCCATTTTACGCAATCGTCACCGCCTCGAATGGCAGCCGTTACCGTACTGATACAACCTTTTTACGCCTGATAAGTCCGTAAAACTGTCCCAATTTCGAGTCAATAGCGGCTTTTAGCTTGGCAGATAGGGGAGGTTGTGGTTGAAATGGAGCAATCAGACATTAACGACCTAATCTATGAGGCTTGATGTATTTGTTCAGCCCCTCATGAGATCGCCGTCCGGCGTTCGCGTTTGCATCAACTTCCTCATCGCGGCACAACTCCTCGCCGGTGTTTGCGCAACCGCGCTCACGCCGGGATTCGGATGGGCAGATTCAAGCGGCGGCGCGTCCTACGATTACAGTACAGCCATTGCTGCCGACAAGACCGGCAACATTTACATCGCTGGCGAGTTTCGCGGAACCGCAAATTTCGATTCACTCACGTTGAACAGCGTTACTCCGGCGTTTTCTGATGCCTGTCTTGTAAAATATAATTTCGGCGGCAACGCCGTCTGGGCGCGAAATCTTGGTGGCTCAAACACTGATTCGGCCAAGGCTGTTGTCACAGACCCCGCCGGCAACATCTACATCACTGGAGATTTTCGCGTCACTGCCGGCTTTGGCACAAACACTCTCAACAGCGCTGGTGCCGAGGACATGTTCATCGCCAAATACGACCCTGCCGGAAATCTGCTTTGGGTCAGGAAAGGCGGCGGCACAGGCCATGAATTTGGTCTCTCACTGGCTGCCGGAACAAATTATTGCTATCTCGCAGGCGTTTACCAGACGACCGCAAATTTCAGCGGCACCAACCTGAACAGTGCGGGCAACTACGACATTTACATCGCCAAATATGATGGCGACGGAAATCTGCTTTGGATTCGCAGCGCGGGCGGAACATCCGATGATCGCGCGCTCGGCATCGCCACGGACAACCAAGGCCGCTGTCGCATCACGGGATATATCACGTCCAGTTCTGCAGCCTTTGGATCACTCACCGTCACAAATGCGACGGCTTTTTTTAGCGATGCCTTTGCAGCCTGTTACGACTCGAATGGCAACCCGGTTTGGGCTTCTCGATTCGGCGGCTCGGGCAGCGAACGCGGAGTTTCAGTCGCTACTGACGGCGGCGGCAACAGCTATATCGCAGGAACATTCACTTCGACCGATATGCCGGGCACCGCTGGCTTCCTTGCAAATCTCGGAGCGAATGATCTCTTCATACTGAAACTCGACGCCTCGGGAAATATGCTCTGGTCGCGCGCAGCGGGAGGATTGGGCGATGACATCGCTGCGTCCATCGCCGTTGACTCATCCGGTAACTGCCATATCACAGGAAGCTATCCGGACGCCGTCACGTTTGGCAGCACCACACTGACAAACACCGGTTTGCCAGGGACGCTCGATGGTTATCTTGCCAAGTACGACACATCCGGAAATTTTGTCTGGGCGAAAAGCATTCGCGGCAGCGATGACGAATCCGCCGTCGCGGTCGCGACTGACAACGCGGACAATGTTTACGTCACAGGTTCTTTCACATCCGCCTCCGCAAATTTCGATTCGATCACCACGACAAATTCAGGCAACTACGACATGTTCATGGGCCGCATCGTCACCGAGCAACCCAACATCGTGACAACCCAGACCCCGGATGCTTTGATCGTCAGTTGGCCGCTTTACCTGCAAGGCTACATTCTGGAATCTTCCACCGACCCGTCGCCAGCCGGCGTCTGGCTGCCCGTCCTGACGACGCCCTTTGTCTCAGGCAATCAACGCTTCGTCACCAATCCAATCACCGGTGGCAGCCAGTTTTTCCGGTTGCGCAAACCGCTTTGAACGTCTCTTTCACGGGAAACTTGGCTTGTCCTGGTGCGGTTCCAATTTTGCAATCGCTGCCATGATCTCATCCGCCACCTCCTGATAAATCTCTTTCAGCCGTGGCTTGGAGCACGACTTTGCCTCCGCCCTCAATGCCTCGAACCGCATCGGCTCGCCGTATTTAACCGCCACGCGACGCGGCAACGGAAACCTCATGTGCCGCCCGAACGCTTCATACGTTCCGAACACGCGCACCGGCACAACCACAGCTTCGGATTTGATGACCGTCAACCCGATGCCCGAACGCGCAGGCTGCAATTTTCCATCCTTGGTTCGTGTTCCCTCGGGAAATAAAATGATCCCGCCGCCCGCAAGCAGCCGCTCCAGAATCGCTTTCAGCCCCGCCGCCCCGCCGCCTTCGCGGTCCACCGGCACGGAATTCCACGAACGCAGCAGCCAGCCGATGCCCGGGTAACGGAACAACGTGTCCCGCGCGAGGTAATTGATGTCACGCTTGATC
>CAZFNB010000089.1:0-7617 GCA_964520235.1 uncultured Bifidobacterium sp.
CCGAGAACCTTCTTGAACTGGTTCACGATGGGTATCGAGCCGCCTTCGCGCAACAACACCGGCTCGCGACGGAAGGCTTTTTTCAACGCGCGCAATGCAGCCTGTGCATCGGGGCTTTGCGGTGACACCATGTAAGGTTCGGCGCCGTGGCCGGATTTGATTTCGATGCTGACGCCGGGAGGGCAATTCTTCTGCAAAAACGAGCGCACGGACGCGATGATTTTAGCAGGCACCTGGTCGGGGACGAGACGCGCAGTGATCTTGGCGCGTGCCCAGGAGGGGACGATGGTCTTGCTGCCTTCGCCCTGATAACCGCTGGTAAGACCGTTGATCTCGAACGTGGGCCGTGCACTGCGCTGTTCGTCTGGCGTGAATCCGTGTTCGCCGAATAATTCCGGCACGCCGAGAAACTTGCGATACTTGTTTCGATTGAACGGCAGGCGTGCGAGTTGTCTGCGCTCAAACTTTGTGAGAGCGGCAACGTCGTTGTAAAATTTTGGAATCGTGACACGCCCGCGTGCATCGTGGATTTTCGCGAGCAACTGGCAGAGCGCGGTTGCGGGGTTTTGCACCGAGCCGCCGAAGATGCCGGAGTGCAGGTCACGCGAAGGGCCGCGCAGGGTGATTTCGAATGCCGCAATGCCACGCAACGCATACGTGAGCGCGGGCATTTTCTTGGCGGGCATACCGGTGTCGGAGACGACCACGGCATCGCAGCGTAACTCGCTTCGGTGTTCGTGCAAAAAGCCTGCAAGACTTTTGCTGCCAACTTCCTCCTCGCCTTCGATGACAAATGTGAGGTCGCACGGAAGTTCCGTTCCCGTTTTCAGGTATGCTTCAACGGCTTTGAGATGCGCGAGGTTCTGACCTTTGTTGTCGCTGGCGCCGCGCGCAAAGAGTGATCGTCCACGTATGGTGGGTTGAAACGGCGGAGTGGTCCATAGCTCGAACGGTTCGGGCGGTTGCACGTCGTAATGGCCATAGACCATGAAGTGCCGGCGGCGTGCGACGGTTTTGCGTGGGGGAGTTTTGGCGACAACGATCGGATTGCCCTCTGTGGGGCAGATCCGGGCTTCGAGGCCGATGTCGCGGCAGTGTTGGGCAAGCCATCCGGCGCAGGCGCGCATGTCGTCCTTGTGCTGCGGTTGAGCGGAGACGCTGCGGAAACGGACATAGTGGCAAAGCTCGTCTATGAAACGCGACTGGTTGGTCTGGAGATAATTCAGGACGGATTCCATGCGCGGGAGTATTCGGAAATCACAAGCAAAGCCAAGCGGATATGAACAGAGCGCAAGGCGTGGAGTGTCAGATGTTACTTCGTCGGCTTTTTGAAAAGGTCGAGAAGGTTGACGGGTTTGGATTGGTTTGTGGAGGTGTTGGATTGGGCGTTTGTGCCCGAGCTGTCCGGCGAATTTGTCCCGGGTTCTGGGGCAGGTCTGCCAGTGAGAAGTTCGCCCACGGCGTTGACGAGTCCACCAGCTTTTTTCGCACCTTCGCCTCCGATGTTGAGCAATCCTGCACCGACGCCAACAAGCGTAAGCCCGGCAATTTTCGCTTTGTCGGTTTTGGGATCAGGGTTCCCGAGAGTGCCCTTCAAGTGGACAAAGCTTGGAAGTTTCATGTAGGCGACATTTGTTGGCACGTTTGCGAAGCTCAATTTGTTTGCGAGTTCACGGGCAAGGGAAACCTCCACAGGTTGATTCAGCGGCGAGTCCATCAACACGTCGGCAATCGGAATCGAGCCGGGCGATTCGATGTGAAGCGCAGCGCTTTGGGCGACGAAGACAGGCATGTCAATCTTTCCATCGCCTGCGCGCAGTTGGACGGTGGCAAAATCCAGTGGCGATTGAAGCAATTGCGGCGCGTTCAGCAGTGTGGCAATGCCGGTGACCACGGGCTTGAGGATGCGGCCGCTGATCTGGATGTTGGCGTTCGTAAAGTTCAAATCCGCCGAGCCGGTAAGGGTTTTCTTCAGGCTCGCACCGGTGATGCCTGCACCTTTGATTTGTGCCGTGGCGATGAGTGTTCCCTCAGCCTTGCCGCGGTATGTCTCCGAAAACGAATTTGCGAGCGGTGCGATGGGAACGCCGTTTGCGCCAAATGATAGATCATATTTACAGCCCGGTGTGCCGAGATCAATGTCGGCGGTGGCGGAGACGGGCGCATTGTTGAGCGTGAGTTGAAACGGTTTGAGAAGGGCGCGGCTGACATCCAGCGTGAGCGTGGTCTGGAAATCCGCCGCATCCACCTCCCGCAAGCAGAGACGTCCGATATTTGCCTCGATGATGAAATTCTTGAACGGAAGTTTCAACGCCGCCGGCTCCTTGTTTTCGCCGGGTGTCGCCGGTTTTGTCGCGGTGGATTTCGATCCAGACTCTTTCTGCCTGGATTTCGAGTCGAATGAGTCGTAGTAGCGCGTGACATCGAGAGTGGCTGCGGCGAATTTGATCTTGCCGGTGATGGCGCTTGTGTCCGAGAAATCCACCAAGCCGGTGAGAGCGAGTTCGTTTGTGGCGCGGTGGGTGGGTGTGAGTTTGAGCGAACATTGGCGGAGCTGGACAACGCTCTTTGCGAGCGAGGCGTCCAAAAGCAATGTGGCATCGAGCGGGGCGGCTTCCGCGTCGGGCAAAATCACATCTATAAGCGTGATCGAACCGATGACCGACTGCCCGGCGGGTTCGTTTGTGATGCTGCCTGTAAAACCGATCCTGCCGACGCGGAGGGAATTTCCGTTCGAGGCAACGGAAAGATTTTCGGCGCTACTGTCAATCTGAAGCCTCAATTGTTTTCCGCCCTGGGTTGAGAGCAGTTTCAGCCGGGCGCTCACCGCTCCGTCGGAGATAGTATCACCGATGAGTGCCTTCCAGTCGGCAAGATTCAGATCCGTGAGGGCGAAATCCAACGTGGCATCGCTCGCGCCTGCATCGGTGCCGCTGTTCAAGGCGATGGTCATCGGACTGTTGAGTTCCGCCTGCAAAAGTGCGCGGGCCTTTTGCGTGACGTTCAGATTGACGTTGTTGATTTGAACCTTGCCTGCGGCACGATCCACTGCTGCGCCATAATCACAACGCAAATCCAGCGCGGGCGTGGAGCGGCCCTGTCTCTTGATTTGAAAACGCGAAACTTCGATGCGCCCGGCGGAGGAAACGGCGGTGCCGCCTTTTGAAAGCTCCACGTCGCAGCCGGCGTTGATGGCTGTGCTGCCGAAATCAATTCCGCCGGCCGCACCAAACAGATTCAACACGCGCCGGTCAATGGAGGAAATCTCGACGCGCAGTCTGCCTTCGGATTTTGTGCTGTCGAACGGGCCGTTGACGCGGACATCGCCAAGGGATTGTTCGCCCCGGCCAAAATGCACGAGAAGTTGTTTTATTTCCGAGGGCGTGATTTCAGCTTCGAGCCGGCCCAGGAGCGAATTGAGGTCGCTGAATTCACCGGAGGCGCGGGTCACGGAAAGCAGCGCAGCGCCTTTCACGTTGACCGGCCTCAAATCGTTTTGCAGATCAAAGGTGAAGCTGCCGTTGAGCATCGCCTGGATGGAGGAAAGTTTCGTGGATGTCACAGCCTTGTCGAGGAACAGGGAGCTTGAAAAATCGAGCTTTCCGCCCGCGCCATTGCGGATGTCCGTTGCGGTGAGGTTGAGGCTGTTGATTTCGGCGATGGTCCGCTCACCAGGGCTGAAGTTCCGGGTCTGGCGAAGCGTGGCGTTTTTCAGGGTGATGGATTTGATGGCGACTTTCTTTGCGCCGGAGGGATCATGTGGCGTTTGAACATCGGTGTCGCCATGCGATTTGCCCCCTGCAAGCGCGGTCAGCAACGGGTCGAGGTTGCTTGTGCCATCGGCGTTGAGGACAAGATTGATGACCGGAGAATCCATCGTGATTTCCTCGACGTGGATGTTGTCCCGCAGAATGTCGAGCAGGCTGTAACGGACACGAACAAGTTTGGCCGTCAACAGCTCCGCGGCGTTGTCCGGCGTGATTTTGACATCCTGGAGTGCGAGGCGCGTGAGGGGGCTGAAGTCCACGTCAGACGCTTCAAGTTTTGAGTTCAGTGTGCGGCCCACGCGCGGAAGCACCACGCCCTGAAGAAACGCGCTGCTGGTGAGCACAAAGTAGCCGACGACTGCAATCAACGTCAGCAGTATCCCGATTCGGAAGAAAATCTTGCCCCAACTGCGACGGGCCTTGGTTTCGTTCGTTCCCTTTTTGTCTGCCATAAAATTTGAATCCACTTTGCGGGGCTGCGTCTCCGGTCACCGCCGCTGCAATTATAGACTAGCGCGGGCGCGAAGTGATTCAAACTTCAAATTGGACGGCGCGCGATTCCTGGGTCATTGTTGCCGCGATGAAAATTTCCGTCATCGTTCCCGCATTCAACGAGGAACGGCTGCTTGGCGAGACGTTGCGACACGTCCGCGCGGCGACGGTTTCTTTTTCGGCGCACGGCTGGGAGACGGAACTCATAGTGTGCGACAACAATTCCAAGGATCGCACGGCGGATATCGCGCGGGAGGCAGGGGCGACGGTGGTGTTCGAGCCTGTGAACCAGATCGGGCGTGCGCGAAATCGCGGCGCGGCGGCGGCGTGCGGCGACTGGCTGCTGTTCATTGACGCGGATTCGCATCCAAGCGCGGAGTTGATGGCGGACGTTGCGCGGCAGATTGAATCTGGCCGGTGCATCGCCGGTGGAGTGACAATCCGGCTGGAGGGGAATCATCCTGTGGCGAACTTTGTCACGCGCATCTGGAACTGGAAAAGCCGGACACGTCGCTGGCTGGCAGGATCGTTCATCTTTTGCGAGACGGCGGCGTTTCGCAAACTTGGCGGTTTCAATGACGAAATGTTTGTGGCGGAAGAACTGGACTTGAGCCGGCGGTTGAAGGACCTGGGAAAGCAGACCGGGCGCGAGGTGGTGATTTTGCATCGTCATCCGCTGATGACTTCAGCGCGAAAAGTGCGGCTGTATTCAACATGGGAACATGTGCGATTTTTGTTGCGGATTGCGCTGCGGCCCGGATGCACCGTGCGCAACCGGGAATTGTGCCATGCGTGGTATGACGGGCGGCGTTGACTCGGCTGCTTGACCTCGACTGGTGAACGGGGTAACACGGGTGCGTGCAACCCAAACCATCCTGGGGACAATGGTTGATGCGGATCGCGCTGCTGGCGGCGGCCTATTTTGCGGGAGGCAGAACGGGACTGCTGTTCTCGGATGCAGTCGCCAACATCGCGCTGGTCTGGCCTGCCGCCGGTATCGCGGTGGCGATGCTGGTGCGTTTCGGGTGGCGATATTGGCCGGGAGTGTACATCGGTTCAGTCGCGGTGGAATGGTCGCTGGGTTACTCGTGGTGGATGTCTCTGGCGATGGGTGTGACCTGCACTTTGGGGCCGCTGGCTGCGGCGTTTTTTCTTCAGGGAATCGGATTTCAACCACAATTTCTTAAACGTCGTGACGGCCTGATGCTTGTCGCCGCCGGAGCAGGCGGCACGGTGCTGTCGGCTGCGGGTGGGGTGATCGCACTCAACTTGATCGGCAAAGTTGGATGGGATCAGTTCGGCCCGTCCGTTTTCCGGTGGTGGCTGGGGGATTCTGCGGGTGTGGTGATGGTTGCCCCGTTGCTGCTGACCTGGTCGAGGGGGGAGTGGCGATTGGTCAGGAAGCGCGGTGTGGAGTTTGGTCTGGTTTGCGCGGCGACTTTGATCGGCGGCTGGTTTGTATTCTTCAACCAGCCTCCCGCCGGCCAGGTGTGGCAGCCGTTGACGTTCCTGACCGTGCCGTTGGTGGTGTGGGGTGCGTTGCGGTTCAGACCGATGGGGGCTTCGTTCGTTTCGTTGCTCCTGTGTTTTGTCGCGGTCTGGGCGTTGTCATGGGCGCTCGGCCCGTTTTCAAATCAAAGCCTCGAAGAGCAGGAGTTCCTGCTCTGGACGTTCATCATGATGACATCCTTGACGACTTTGCTGGTGTCATCCCTCGAAGCCGAACGCGCGGATGATGAAGGACGGCTGCGGCAAATTCAGGCGAGTCTCGAAACCGCCCAGGCCCAGGCGCAACTTGGGAACTGGGAACTGGACGTTGCGGCGGGGTGCGGTTGGTGGTCGAAGGAAATGTTCCGGTTGTTCAGACGCGATTTCGACTCCGGTCCTCCTGACCTCAGTGAGTTCATGGACATGGTGCATCCCGATGATCGCGCCGATCTGAAGGAAAGCCAGCGTCGTGTGATTGAAACAGGTGTTGCGGATTGCCTGCATTTTCGGACGAATCCCGCGCGCGGTCCGGTGCGTCATTTCGATTCCGCCTTCCGGCGCACGGACGCTTCGGGCGGCGGGGTCAAATTAATCGGAACCGTGCAAGATGTGACCGAGCGCCACCTGACGGAGGAATTGAAGAATGAGCACGCAAAGGTGCTGGAAATGATCGCACAGGGAGCGCCGCTGGGGGAAACACTTGATCGCCTGTGCCGTGCGCTCAGTTCACAATCCGAGGGGATGTTTTGTTCGATCCTGCTGCTCGACGAGGATGGAAGGCATTTACGGCACGGGGCCGCGCCGGGGTTGCCCAAGGAATACGTGCAGGCTGTGGATGGGGTCGAAATCGGACCCGCAGTCGGCTGTTGTGGTTCGGCGGCGTATCTCAGGGAAACAGTCGTTGCCGAGGACATGCGAACCGATTCACGATGGGCGAATTTTCAATCACTGGTTGAGAAGTACGAGATGCGTTCCTGCTGGTCCACGCCGATTTTCGATGTTGGCCGTCGCGTGCTGGGGACGTTTGCGGTTTATCAATGTGCTCCGGGTCGTCCGACAGCGCGACAATTGCGCCTGATCGAATCGGCGACCCATTCGGCTTCCATCTGCATCAGCCATGCGCGAGCCAGCGACGTATTGCGAAAGAGCCAGCAGCGATTGTAGGTGGCGCTGGAGACCGCGCACACCGGCGTTTGGGAGTGGGACATCAAAACGGACGTGGTGACATGGTCGCCGGAATGTTTTGAAATTTTCGACATGGTTCACAGCCCTGTTTCCCCCAAGGCGTTTCAGCAACACATCCATCCGGATGACGTTCACCGTGTCACATCCGCCTTGAACGAATCCGTGGCGCGACGAAAACCCTACGCCCAGGAGTTTCGCATCCGATGCAAGGACGGCAGCGAACGATGGATCGCCGACTACGGCAGCGTGGATTGTGACGGGCAGGGCAATCCCGTCCGTATGATCGGCGCGGTGCAAAACATCACCCAGCGCAAGCAGTTCGAGGAACAACTCCGCCAGCGTGAACAACAATTCCGGGCCGTGGTTCAAAACACGCCGAACGTTGCCGTGCAGATTTACGATCGCGAAGGCCGCGTGGTTTTCTGGAATCAAGCTTCCGAGCTGATCTTTGGCTGGAAAGCCGGGGAGGCCGTGGGGAAAACATTGGATCAGTTGATTCACACAAAGGCCGAAGCCGCCGTGTTTCTTGATGTCATCAATGAAATCGCCCGTACCGGCAAAACCATCGGCCCGATGGAATACCAGTTTCGACGGCACAACGGCGAGGTGGGCATTTCCCTCTCCACCACGTTCGCCGTGCCTCCTGTCGAAGGTGTTCAACTCTTTGTCTGCATGGATGTGGATG
>CAZFNB010000090.1:0-7580 GCA_964520235.1 uncultured Bifidobacterium sp.
GACAGCCCACACCCATAGTGCCAGCATCAACACGTCACACATCACGGTTGTGCTTGAAACGAGGAAGACCGGTGTCAGCAAAGTAAGAAATGCGGCAAGAAGAGGGCATCCGCAAAAATGACGCGCCAGGCGATGTGTCCCCAAAATCACAGCAAGTGCCGGCAACAGAAATGCCGTGTGCAACGCCACTTCGCTCCAACCAAATATGCTCGCTGTCGCTGCGAGGTAATAACACGCCAGCGGTGGATTTTTAGTGACTTCCCACATTGGCGTCACAGTGCCGTACCAATTCACATCGAATCCGTAAGGATTGCCCGGATGTGCTTGAATCTGTCTGGCCGCCCAGATGAACAACGGGTCGTCCATGTTGAACGGCTTGGCCAGAAAGGGAATCAACGCGCCGAGCAAGGAGATCACCAGCAACCAACGGGGATGGAGCACCAGCCAGCGACCGGTTTTGTCCAACGATTCATTTTGCATGACCCTAGCTGCCATATTATTTCTTGTCGCCGCGCAGGTGCTGAATGAGGGTCGGG
Source organism: uncultured Bifidobacterium sp. (assembly GCA_964520235.1). Lineage (GTDB taxonomy): Bacteria > Verrucomicrobiota > Verrucomicrobiia > Limisphaerales > JADLHS01 > JADLHS01. Next base: position 537 of record CAZFNB010000090.1, read on the forward strand.
AATTGGTTTCTGAAGAAAGACATTCTTGCCAGTTTCGCGTGACACGAAGTCATGTCAAGCTTCCCGCAACTGGAAGCTTCAACACATTTCCCCGGATACGGTTGTAACGATCAGGGCGCGTAGATGACTAATTCGCCATTGGTACCCACTGCCTTGAAATTTGCCTGCACGTAGTCAAGCAATGCAGGCGCATAGCGACGCATGACATCGTCCCCCATGATCAAAACAATCACTGGCGGATCGGCCTTGGCCTGCCGGATCAAGGCTTCGTGGTCTTCAGGCGTTTGGTCACCGGGCCATAGATAATTCCATCGGGTCGGATTCCGTCGGTCGCACAAAAAATAGAACATCGGCTGGTACGGAAGGCATAGGATTGGCCGATCCGCCGGCACATGGTTTTGCACATTGCGCACCAGGTTTTTCAATCGCTGGGCAATATCGCTTCGTACGCCTGCCCGCTCCAACTGGACCATCTCCTCTGTCTTTGGTGGCTCAGGCAGAAACACAGGTTTGGTAAGGCACAAGAATCCGACCTCGAGAGTTCCCATCAAAACGGAGGCAGCCACCTTTGCGGCGAAAGCGCGCCGTTGGTTTCGCATCCATTTCAAACTCCATTCATCGAATTGTTCCAGAAAAACTCCCCAGCCACACGCAGACAGAATTAAAAACGGCGGCAGCGTGATCAACAAGTGATTCAAATCTGATCGCGTCAACACCTGGCAGTAGTAAAGGGCCGACCAAGCCAGCAGGAAGACAAAGAATGCCTCCCGGGAATGAAATTGGGAACGACGAATTTGTCTTACCAACCACGCAGCGACGATCAAGACCATCAGCGGTGGAAGATAAAAAAAGGCGGCGAGGGCATTTTGCAGTGAGAGAATCTCTACGCTAAATGTTGGAAATGGCTGCGAACTGGTTTTTGTGTAGGTTGTCACTGGGAAGATCACCAGTTGTTTGAACATTTGCGGCAGTGCATCCTGCGTTTGCCAGTAAACCACAAGCGGCAATATCACCGCCACAACTCCAACCAGCCAGAAGGCAACAACTCTTTTCAATGTCACACCGGAAACAAGGCGGTCTCGCGCGTAAGCCAGAGCCAGCGAATAAATCGAAATGGAGATCACCAGGTACAAACCCTGGTCATGCCGCAACAAAAGGGACGCGGCTGTCAATATGCCGGATGTCACGGCCAGAAGTCGCTGCTGCCCGGGCCGTTTGGCTGCCCACAGGAAAAACAGTACCGCTGCCAAGCTCGCTGTGATTCCTTGCCAGACCGCAAAAGGAACGAAACCGAAGAAAGGAATTCCCCAAACAATTGTGGGGATTGCCGCAGCCAGCGCCAAGGTCGGGCTGATTGCAGTTCGAGCGATCCCATAGATGAGCAGAGGGACGAACAGATAAATGCCTAGACCAAGAATTCGTAGCGATGCCAGCGAAGTTCCAAACATTTTGAATGCCGCTGCCGCCGTGTAAAAGGACAAAGGTGGTTGAAGACTGACGAAATCCCGGTGAGGTAGTTGCTCTTTGCTCACCCGGTCTGCTCCATAAGCCAGAAAACCCTCATCCCCAAGGTCTATGCCCGAACAGTACCGGGGTAATCCCATCGAAAGACCAAAAGCTATCAGCAGCAAAAAACAAAGGGCGTCTTTCAGAAGCAGATGTTTGCTTCTTTTGGAGTGGGTTGGATTCAAAGATTCGCTCGTAATCACAACGAGTTTGATCCCTCAGCACTGACAAATCACGCCAGTCACGACAAAGGGCTACTTGTGCTCCGGAATCGTGTCAATCTCGGGGATGACCCAGTTGAAAATTGGGTAGAAGAAATCACCCAAGATTCCGGGATCGGCTGCCAACTGGTCATGCCATTAAACCGCGCGGAGTCAAAAAGCAACCCCATGTCGGCTTTCAGTTCGGCGCGCGTCATCTGCATCTCGATAAAAAAAGCCGGAGACGAATCGTCTCCGGCTGAGAATCAAGAGTTTGAATTAGCGGCGGCAGCGTCGCCACATCACCAATCCGAGCGCGGCCAAACCGCCCAAAGTCGCCACAGCTGGTTCAGGCACGGCAGAGAAAGACACCGAGAAATCGTCCACACCGAATCCGTGATCGTTACTGGTGTCATCAATATCCTGCCAACGCAGGAAAATTTCTTCTCCGGGGTTAAGCGTGACACCAGTAAGCAGCACACCTGAAAAGACCGTCCGATTGGCCGGAGCATTCCCGTCCAGAGCCCCCGCCGAGCCCCCTGTGATCGGAGAAACGAAATTGAGCGCGGAGACAGGTGTCCAGCCCGTGTTGAGATCCGAAATGGGACTTGAGAATGGAGACGCGCTTACTTGGTAAGAGAAAGCCAGCGTCTGAAAAGCCAGTGTTGTCGGAGCTCCATTCCGCCACTGTTCGCCGGTGTAGGAAACCAAAACATTATTCACAGCTCCTGCGGTGTCGTTCTGGATTCGCACACCAAAAACATTCGTCTTCGGTGTCCCGGACGAAATAGTTCCCAACGCCCGGTCAGTAACCGGGTTAACACCTGCAATACCAAAACTCCACAATGTGCCATTGTTAGCGGTACCGTCACCAACACGATATCCAGTATAGGCGTAGGGGCCATAGGCGGAGGTCGTCCCACCAGTGTATGTTCGCGATGCATACCATCCGACCAGCCCCGGCGTTGCATTGTCCGTCCACGTGTAACTAGTTCCCACTGTTGCATTTGACAAGCTGTCAAAATTCTGGCTGTAAGTCAGGCCACCGCTCAAAAGAACCTGACTGCTGGCGGAAAAAACAGAGAGTGAGCCAATGGCTACAGCTATTAAAAACTTTTTCATAAGACGGTTGAACAAGGGTTTTGGTCGTTACTTGATTTGAAGTGAGCATAGTTGAACGCCCAGATGTGTCAAGATGTATAACTGTGAAGTTGTTCACTTTTTCTGCACCAAGGGTTTTGTTTTTTGCACTTGTGGTGATTTTCCATGCCGACAATTGTGGGTGTCGGGTGAATCCCGGATTCTGAACTCGACTATCTCCGGGAGTAGAAATCCATCCGGCGTGTGAGCATCAACTCGGTTTGTTCTCCGAGTTTTAACAGAAAGATTCCCGCCATGTCTGGTTGTGATTCTATCAATAGCGAGCCTTGTTTTACGCCCAACACACTCGCCGCTGTCGCAAACGCATCGGTGTCTGTCGCATGTTTTGAGATGATTGAGACTTGTGCTTGTGCGGTAAGCCCCAATCCCGTCAGTGGATCGAGAATGTGCGAATAACGGCGGCCAGCGATTTCAACAAACTGCTCCGAGTCGCCGGATGTTGAAATGGCGGCGTTTGCCAACGTGAGTTTTTTTAGAGTTGGATCTCCAATTTTGACCGTCCAGCCTCGAGCCCCGGGTGGCGGATCGCCGATGGCGATGTCGCCACTGGCGGCTACGAGCGCGCGGGTGATGCTGTTCTGTCGTAACGATTCCAGTGCTTTGTCCGCTGCGTAACCTTTGGCAATACCACCCAGATCGAGTTGCATGTTGGGTACGGTGAGCGTGACGGTTTTGTTTCGTGTGTCCAGTGTCAGTTTGTGCCAGCCGACGGCTTGGCGGGATTGGGCCAGTTGTTCCGGCGTGGGCAATGTTTGAGTCCGGCGCGCGCGACGCCACTGCCGCACCAGCGGGCCGACCGTGACATCGAATGCGCCGTCGCTCAGTTCGGAAATGCGTTGCGATTTTTGAAGCACATCGAACAGTTCATCACTCACGGGAACGGGCTTGCCAAAGGATGCGCTGCAAAGCCTCATCAGTTCGCTATCCGGGTCGTAGTCGCTCATGATTTTCTCGAGCGCCGCAACTTTTTCAAATGCGGCATTGCTCGCGCCTGCCGCCGCAGCCTCGTTGGTCGCGTAAAGAGTGATGGTGAAGATCGTGCCCATGTGCGGCTGCTGAAACGTGAATCGTTGAAGCTGTCGCTCCGGGGCGGTCGAACGACAGCCTGCAAGGCCCAACGAGAGGAATGCTCCGATCAAGAAGTGGCTTGCGAACTTGAAATTCATCGTGAGCATCGTGTGCATTCCTGTGTTTGCTGGCGAGCACGAAGGTTTGACTGCTGTGGCAGAATGACGAATCCTCGGTGCGATTCATGGCGAGGAAAATATCAATCACGCTCCTTGTTGTTGCGACGATGCTGATTGCGATGTTGATCTTGGTTCAATCCCGCAATCGGGCGACAGTGGTTTTCCCGCCACCACCGAGTCCGAATGGCTACGATGATTTTGTGAAAGCCGCGGGGTTGGTGACAGCCAACACGTCGGATGTGGCGGTGATGGAGGCGGGCGCGCTTCGGGAATTGATTGCCAGCAATTCAGTCGCGCTGAATCTCATTCGCACCGGATTGTCTCATTCATGCCGGGCTCCCACCGAGGCAATGGTTGATCCCGCAGCGACAAATGTGTTGGAGCGTCTGGCTGGTTTCAAACGTCTGGCGCAATTGCTCAATGCCGAAGGGTGTCTGGCGGTGATGGAGGGGCGGACGAATGAGGCCTTGATTGCAAGCCTTGATGGTCTGCGATTTGGGGAAGAATCGAGTCGCGGAGGTTTTGTCATAGACCGTCTTGTCGGCGTGGCGTGTCAGGCGATAGCGGCTTCGTCACTTGGCAAACTGATGCCTGCGCTTTCATGTGAACACTCCCGGCCTGCAATCGAAAGATTGATGGACCTCGACTCAAACGCCGTGAGTTGGAGTGAAGTGATGTTTTGTGAGAAGGAATACATTCGTCGTCAACCACAAGGGCTGAATCCCATCCGCAGGGCGATGGATTGGTGGTCAACGCGTTCCAGCCTGAAGCGCGCGAAATTCAAACACGATTTCATGTCAGCGCACATCCGACTGATGGCTGTGGAACTTGCTGTGCGTTGTTACAGTTCTGAAAACGGGAAGCCGCCCGCGCAACTGTTCGATCTTGTCCCCAAATATATCCCCCGCGTTCCGTTGGATCCGTTCACAGAGAAAGATTTTATTTACCGCCCGCAAGGAATGAACTGGCTGGTTTACAGCGTTGGCGAGGATGGCAGGGATGACGGCGGCTTGCCGACAAGTCGGAAGCAAGGATCAAAGGGGGACATTCTCTGTAACTCACCATAGTTTTACGTTTTGGTTCTTTTGCGTTGCGTGAATGTCTCAAGCTCTGGATAGTCACGCGAGCCGTGACACGTTCTGTGTTCATTCAACGCATAGCCCGGAGATCTCGACGATGCGTGGCCTTTACGCTGATCGAATTGCTCGTTGTCATCGCCATCATTGCCATCCTGGCGGCGATGTTGTTGCCCGCCCTGGCATCTGCGAAGGAAAAGGCAAAGCGCATTGCTTGTGTTGGAAACCTGAGGCAGGCGGTTCTCTCCGTGCAGATGTATGGCAATGATTTCGTTGAACGTGTTCCAACCGGTCGTGACAACAACGGGCAATGGCATTCAATCCGCATTTCGAGCATCAGTTATTCGAACCTGATTTCGTACACAGGAAATGTGTTGATAATGGATTGTCCGAATTTCACTTTTGGAACCCAGCCACGTTACAACGGCAGCTACGGTTATCTGGTCGGCTACAACTATCTTGGTGATGCTCCGATTGCATCATGGCCGAAGACGTCGCCATTCTACTGGCATTCACCGGCCAAAACCACCGAGTCTGGCACCAACATGATTCTTGCGGATGCAAATCATTGGGGTGATGTGTTGACGATGTCCCCACATTGTAAAAGCGGTCCTTTTCAGGTGAATGGAGCGACGTTCACCCGCGCCGGGGTGTCTCCAGCCAATGTGGGAACAATCGGAGGTAATACAGCTTATCTGGATGGTTCGGCGCGTTGGGTTCCGCTCAGACAGATGAAAACCAATTATGCGTCGTCTTACGTGTTGTATTACGGTCTGTGGTAAATGACTTTTTGTCGAAGCTGGTGTTGAATCCGCATCAATCTCCAAACGAAGTTCCCACCCGTCTCGCGGAAGTGATCCATGAATGATCCGTCGGCACGGTCTTGAGTTTTCCGGCCACTTCCACAATGGGTATCGGCTTCACGCCTTCTCCTCGCGCCGCGACCATCACGCCATAAACATTCTGGTGGATCAATTCCGCTGCTGCCGTGCCGAGCCGGGTGGCCAGCAACCTGTCGCCCGATGATGGCGTGCCGCCGCGTTGCACGTAGCCCAGAATGGAAACGCGCGCCTCCAGTTTCGTGAGGTCTTCAAGTTGTTTGGCAAGCCTCAATGTGTTGCCTTGGTGCAACGCAGTCAGGCGCATCAACTCGTGTTTCGCGCGCAGTTTTTCGGTTTTGTTTCGTGCGTTCTTCTTGTGCCACGCTGCCGTGGTGAAATGTTTTGCATCTTCGATTGAAAGCGCGCCCTCGGCCACGGCCACGATGCTGAATTTCGTTCCCGCTTTGCTTCGCGCGCGGATGGCTGCGGCGATTTTGCGGACGTCGTAGGGGATTTCAGGAATCAAAATCACATCTGCTCCTCCCGCAATGCCCGCACCCAAAGCCAGCCAGCCGGCACGATGGCCCATGATTTCGGCGATGATGATGCGATGATGACTGTGCGCCGTGCTGTGCAGGCGATCCAGCGCGTCCGTGGCGATGTCCAGGGCGGTATCAAATCCGATCGTGGAATCCGTCAGTGCCACATCGTTGTCAATCGTCTTGGGCAGCGTGACGATGTTGAGGCCTTTCTCCAGAAGTCGCAGCGCGTTTTTATGAGTGCCACCGCCGCCGATGCATACCAAGGCGTCGAGCTTGTTCAGCCTGTAATTGCGCACCATCACGTCGCGCATGTCGCGCACCACGCCGTGAATCTCCATTTTGTGCGGTTTGTCGCGACCGGTGCCGAGAATGGTGCCGCCAACTGTGAGAATGCCCGACAGCGCCTTGCGATCCAGTTTGAGCGTGAGATTTTCAGCCAGACCACGAAACCCCTGCCGGAAACCGACAACTTCCATGCCGCAGGCGTGAGCAGTCTTGCCGATGGCACGAATGGCGGCGTTCAACCCCGGGCTGTCTCCGCCTGCTGTGAT
>CAZFNB010000091.1:0-7527 GCA_964520235.1 uncultured Bifidobacterium sp.
ACTGTCGTGGATAATTTCGGCAAAGCGTATGTGAACGGAAACATCGCTGAAGGTTACGAACGCGTGTCCCAGGACAATTGGGACGGTGGCGTGCAGCCGGATTCACGCGCACCGAGAGCGGAAGTGTTGGCAAAGATTCGCGTCAACGAGCCGTTTGCACATGCGCCGCTTCAGATTCAAACTGCTGACAAAGCGTATGAAACCGTGCTGGCGAATGCAGGTGCGACCTTGCCGCGTCGCGATTCCGTGGATGAACGCATCATCAAACAGGTTCGCACGGGTGTGATTGAGCCGAGAGAGATAGCCAAGGGTTCTCAGGAGAAGGCAAAATTCTATGGCTACGCGCAGAAGTTTACGGACGAGCTCGCGGAACAGGTGAAGCTGGGATTCATCACCGACCCGAGCGAAGTCGGCGGCTGGCCGGAATACAAGGGCACGCCTTACAAAGATTCCGATGGCGACGGGATGCCTGACGATTGGGAAAAGAAGCACGGCCTGAACCCGAACGATGCCGCCGACGCAGTCACCGACTCCAACGGTGACGGCTACACGAACATCGAAGACTTCATCAACGGCCTCGATCCGAAGGCGAAGAAAACGGATTGGAGCGACCTCAAGAACAACCTTGACCCGCAAAACAAGTGAGGTGAGCGCCCGCCTCAATTGGCGGCGGGCACGACGTTCCGTTTGGCCATAATGGCTTCGATGATTTTTTTCCCGAGGTCGGGCTTTTCCAGCAAAGCCTTTTTGGCCGCGTCCTTGCCCTGGCCGATGAGATCGCCGTCGAATTGCAGCCACGCGCCCTTCTTGTCCACCGCGCCACACTCGATACCCACATCAAGAATGCTGCCTTCCTTGTCTATGCCGTGATTGTAGATGATGTCGAACTCGGCTTCGGCAAACGGCGGGGCGACTTTGTTCTTCACGATTTTCACTTTCACATGATTTCCCGTGGCGTTGCCGGCGGCGTCCTTGAGCGTGTCCTTGCGGCGGATGTCAATGCGGACGCTGGCGTAGAATTTCAGAGCCTTGCCACCGGGCGTGGTTTCGGGATTGCCGAACATGACGCCAACTTTTTCACGGAGCTGGTTGGTGAAGATGCATGTCGTCTTGGATTTGTTGAGAATGGCTGTGAGCTTGCGTAACGCCTGTGACATGAGTCGTGCCTGCATGCCCATCGTGGCCATGCCCATTTCGCCTTCGAGTTCGGCCTTGGGCACGAGTGCCGCCACGGAGTCAATGACGATGACATCCAGTGCGTTCGAGCGTGCGAGTGTTTCACAGATTGTCAGCGCCTCTTCGCCGGAGTCGGGTTGTGAAACCAGCAGGTCGTCGAGGTTCACGCCGAGCTTTTTTGCATACGCCGGGTCGAGCGCGTGTTCGGCATCAATGAAGGCGGCAAGGCCGCCGTTTTTCTGTGCGTTGGCGATCACGTGCAACATCAACGTGGTTTTGCCGGAGGATTCCGGGCCGAAGATTTCAATGACGCGCCCGCGAGGCACACCGCCGACACCGAGCGCGAGGTCAACCGCCAGCGCCCCTGTGGGGATGACTTCGATGCGCGTTTGTGCGCGCGCTTCGCCAAGGCGCATGATGCTGCCTTCACCGTACGTCTTGGTGATGGTGGAAATCGCGGCTTCAAGCTCGCGCGCTCTTGAGGCGGCGAGTTTCGAGGCTTCTGCGGATTTGGATTCTTTGGATTCGGCGGCGACGGTTTTATCGGTGGCTTTGGGTGGCATAAAATTGGAGTCGGTGTTGGTTGAACAGCGGTTTTTAGCTGGCGGCGACGTTAATCAGTCGGCTTCGTCGAGTCAACGCGCAGAATTGCAGATATGCTTGAAAACGGGGCTGAAAAGGAAAGCTGGGTTTGACATTGCATGGTCAAAGCGCCTACAACGGCAGGGGATTGAAAGAAGTTTTATGAAGAAAATCGAAGCCATCATCAAACCGTTCAAACTGGTCGAGGTCAAGGAAGCCCTCAACGAAATCGGCGTCACCGGCATGACCGTCACCGAGGTCAAGGGATTTGGCCGTCAGAAGGGGCACACGGAGATTTACCGTGGCAGCGAATACACCGTGGATTTCCTGCCGAAGGTGAAACTGGAGATCGTCCTGCCTGATTCACAGGTCAAGTCCGCCGTGGATACCATCGTCAAAACCGCGCATACGGGAAAGATTGGCGACGGCAAAATCTTTGTTCTTCCCGTGGAAACCGCCGTGCGCATCCGCACCGAGGAGCAGGGTGACGCGGCGGTGTGAAGCCATCGTCCCATGCTGATTCTTCACGATTGTTCCGGCGTTCGGGTTTGATACCCTGTCTTCGTCGAACGGGCGATTAGCGCAGTGGTAGCGCAGCAGCTTTACACGCTGTGGGTCGGGGGTTCGAATCCCTCATCGCCCAGTCTTCAAATTCTCGCACCAGCCTTGGAGAGTTCGATCACCGCACCCTCCCGCGCCGCTTCAACCTGCAATGAAGACTTCGCCTGCGCAACGAGCATTCGCGCGTGTGAGACCATGCTCTCGATTTTAGCGTCGTCGTGATCGGGATCGTGATGGAACAGCACAAGGCGCTTGACGTCCGCCTTGATTGCCATGTCCACCGCGTAATCCACGCAACCGTGTCCCCAGCCGATGTGCCGCTCGTATTCCTTCACGTCGTATTGCGAGTCCAGAATGAGAACATCCGTGCCCCGAAGGAACTCGACCGTCTTTCCTTCCTGTCCCTCGGCGTATCGGCGCAACGAAGTGTCGCTGGCGGCCGGCACCTTGCACGCTTCATGAACGCGCGAATGCGGTTCGTTGTCCGGGAAAAACGCCACCGAACCTTCGCTCGTGAAGACGCGATAACCCACGCAGATGCCGGGATGGTTCGCAAACCACGCCTTCACGCGCACCGGGCCGACTTCAAATTCCATGTCCTTGAGCTCCTCGATTTGTACGTTGCCCGGCAGTTCTTCAAACGGCACGGGAAAGTAAGGGCTTTCCATCTGGCCCGTAAGAACGTGAACCAAGCCCTTGCGCGCTCCCTCGAAACCAAGGATGCGCAGGTGACAGTGTGGCTTGTAAATCGGCTGGAAAAACGGCAGGCCCTGGATGTGATCCCAATGCGTGTGTGAAAGAAGCAGTGTCAGGTTCAAGGGCTGATCCTTGAACTCGGCCAGAAGTTCGCGACCCAACAACCGAAGGCCTGTCCCCGCATCGAGGATGATGATTTCGCCATCAGCACGGATTTCAACGCATGAGGTGTTGCCGCCAAACCCGACGGTGCCCGGCCCTGGAGTGGGAATCGAACCGCGCACGCCCCAGAATTTCACATGTGCAGGCTTTCCACCGGCCAGCGATGATACATGCGCCGGTGCGGACGGGGATTTTGCATCGGAGGTCAGCCGCGTGATGGTTGCGATGAGCGTGTACGGGTCAACGGGTTTGGTAAGGTATTCATCCGCTCCGGCTTCACGCGCCGCGTTGCGGTCAGATTCGTAATCACGTCCGCTGGTGACGATGATCCGCGTGTGGCGTAACGCCAGTTCCGACCGCACAGTGCGACAGACGAGGAATCCGTTGCCGCGTGGCATCAACAAATCGCATAGCACCACGTCAGGACGCTGGGCGCGGATGATTTCGATGCCGGTTTCGCCGTCATTGGCTTCCAGAACCTGCCAGCCTTCAAGCGGCAACAATTCACCGAGCAACCGGCGTTGATCGGCGTCATCGTCAATGATGAGAACTTTTATCGGCACGGCCATCGTGCGGAATTTTCGCGTGCAAGCTACGATACAAACGCCGGAAATAAAGACAAAACGGGCAACGCCATTTTCTTGCTCCGCCGGGGTAAACCCGCTAGACACCTCGCCACAGAACCGATGCCTGCCTCATCCACTGGAATCCAGACCGTCACGGTCGAAAACATGACCAACCGTGAATTTCTCGCCCATTACGCGCAACCCGGCCGAGTCGGGCTGTCCGGCGGCGTCACGCTTGTGGATCAGGCAATCCGTCGTGCGGAGCGTCACCTTGACGAACACGCCCGGTGGGGCGAGTGGTCGCACGCATTCATCTTCGAGGGCGTGCGCGTGGATGGCCATCACTGGCTCATCGAATCCGACCTCCAGTTTCTGCACAAGCACATCCAGCTTGGCGTCCAGGAAAACCGCGTGGACAAGTATTTCGACGAGGGCGTTTACACCGCACTGGCGGTTCTGGACTTTGGATTGAACGATGCACTCGCGAAGCGGGTCGTTTGCGAGGGTCTGGAAATGACGGCCAACCGCACGCGGTATTCGTTGCGCGAACTTGTCGGCACGCTCGTGGCTTTGCGTTACAAACAACTCCGGGGACGGGAAAACATCCTGTCGCGCGAGCGTTCGCTGTTTTGCTCGGCATTTGTGCAGCATGTCTTCCGCAACGCGGGTCTCGATTTGGTGCCCGGGGTCAACGCCAAGCATACCGCGCCCGAAGACCTCGCGCGTTCGTCCGTGCCGCACACCATGTATATTCTCAGGCGTGAATCGTCGTCGAGTAAACTGGAGGAAATAGAGCGTCGCACCCGCCGCCGTGTGCAGGCGCGCATCCGGCTGTTGAAGAAAAGAAACCGTTGAACAACCGGTCAGCCCGCCGGCGTTTCGCCCTCTTGCTCCGCCTGGGCTGCCTGGTTTTCGGCTTCCTTGGTGGCGTAATACACGCCGAGATTGTGCTGGGCGGTCTTGTCGCCCTGGCGCGCGGCACGGATGAACCATCGCACCGCTTCAGGCATGTTCTCGGGCACACCGCGCCCCGTCTGGTAGCAGAGGCCGAGATTGCATTGTGCGGGCGCAACTTCCTGTTCCGCCGCCGCTCGATACCACTTCACAGCCTCCTCGTAATTCTGTGGAACGACGTGGCCTTGCTCGTAGAAAACTCCAAGGTTGAACTGCGCCTGCGGTTCGCCGCGTTCGGCTGCGGCGTGATACCATTTCACGGCCTCGGCATAATTTTGAGGAACGCCCTGGCCTGTTTCATAAAGCATCCCGAGATTGAACTGCGCCGCCGGGTCGCCCTGTTCCGCCGCTTCACGAAACCATTTGGCCGCCTCGCCGTACTCCTGCGGCACGCCTTGTCCGGCAAGATAACAAAAGCCGAGGTAACATTGGGCAACGGGATCGTTTTGCTCGGCAGCGTGCCGGAACCATTTCACCGCCTCCTGATAATCCTGTTGGATGCCCTGTCCGGTCTGATAGGAAACACCGAGATAGCACTGGGCCTGCGCATCGCCTTCCGTGGCGGCTTTGCGCATGTCATCGAGGGTCTGCCAGGTTTTACGATTGTTGCTCATCTCTGAAAATGACGCTGCCACGGGAGAATAGTTTCCCGGAAAACGATTACAAGCCGGGAGTTCAACGCCGCCAAAAAGAAAGAGCGCCGGGCATTCGCCCGACGCTCTGGTTCATCGCTGAAAACTTACGACAGTTCAGTGGAGCCGTAGGTCAGCGGCTTGACTTCCTTGCCGTCGGCAGTGGTCACCTTGCGGGTCTTCTCATCGAAGAGGCAGGCGATCTTGAGGCGCTCCGACATCTCGGCGAGCGAAATGACGGTTTGCACCCGTACGGCCAGATCAATGCCGCAGTTGGGTTGTTTATTGTTGCGGATGCAATCGAACCAGTTGGCGTGATGTGCCGCGATGTCTTCGGTCGGTTTCAACCCGCTGATTTGTTCATCCTCGACCTCCTCGGCAAACGGGCGCTCGGGAATCACCTGCAACGATTCACCGGATGAACCGATTTCCAGCGTGGCATGATGACCGTAAATCGCAAACCCGGGACTGCGCGCGTTCACTGTGCTGCACGTCACGTTCAACATCATTCCGCTTGGGAATTCCGCCATCAGGGAAACGTGCTCCGGCACGTCACGTTCGACCGTGTCCGGCGTGTTTTTGTCCGTGTGAACGTTCTTGCTGCCGATGCTGACGACGCGCGTCGGAAACTCCGGCTTGCCCGTGGCGAGCATCAGTGGATGCAGCCGGTGCGGCATCAAATCGCCAAGCAACCCGGCGCAGTAGGGGAAATATTTACGCCAGCGGAAATAGTGGTCGGCGCTGAACGGAATCCGCTTGTGAACCGGTCCGAGCCATCTTTCCCAGTCCACACTCTTTGCCGTCGCATCCTGATCTATTGCGTAATTCCATTCGCCCTTGGCGTTGTTGCGGCAATAATATCCCTGTGCCCAGACGAGCTGGCCGATCTTGCCTTCCTGAATCATCTTCGCGGCCGTGTGCCATGCCTGAGCCGAACAGCCCTGTGAACCGACCTGCAAAATTTTCCCGGTCTTTTTCACCGCATCCTGGATTTGAAACGCTTCGCCCAGATAACGGGTCATCGGTTTCTCGCAATAGACATGCTTCCCGGATTCCATCGCTCCGATGGCGGCGGGCATGTGAATCGGGTCATGCGTGGCGATGACCACGGCGTCAATGTCCTTTCGTTCGATCAGTTTCCGGTAATCATCGTAAACCTCCACCTTTGCGCCTGAGTTTTCCTTTTCGATGAATTCCTTTGCCTTGGCCGTGCGCTTCGGCCAGACATCGCACACCGCCACCAAGGCCGCGTTGGTTTCGGTCGTGTGCGCTTTCATGATGTTGACGTGCGCGTTGAATCCCTGACCGCCCACGCCGATGAAACCCACGTTGATGCGGTCGTTGGCACCTAGAACTTTTCCGGCGGCGGGCGCCTGCCCGTAAACCGTGTTCCTGAAAAGCGGTGTTGCAGCCACGGCAGCCGCAGCCGTGGCGGTGGTGCGGAGAAATTGACGGCGCGTTGGATTCAGAGCGAAGGATGGCTTTTTCATTTTTGAAAATGTGTGTTGTTCCAGCTTGCAGACGCAGACTACCGGGAAAAGATTCGAGGTCAATTACACGTTTGTGCGCACTGCACATCCGTGCAGGTCAGGAAAGCCGCCGCTTGAAAGTCGCGCATGCCGCCTCCACATCGGGAGCATTGAGGATCGCCGAAACCACGCACACCCGCTTCGCGCCGGCCGCCAGAACCGCGTCCAGTGTCTCGAGATTGATTCCACCTATTGCAAACCACGGGCGTGTCACATTCGTCGCAGCCCATCGCACATAATCCAGTGTCACCGGTTTCGCGGTGGGTTTTGTGCCGGTGGCATAGACAGGGCCGATGGCGACATAGTCCGCGCCTGCCTCGACCGCCCGTTGCGCCTGCGCAGGGGCATGAGTGGAAAGGCCGATCAGGATTCTCGATTTTTCGTCCCGAAGTTCGTTCGTATGCCTGTATCCGGCGTCAAAAAAATCCTCCTGACCCAGGTGACAAAATTCCGCGCCGACTTCGCGCGCGATGTCGAGATGATCATTGATGACAAGATTCACGCCGGCGGCTTTTGTGACGGGCGCAACTGCCCGCGCCATTTTGGAAATCTCCGTCGCCGGGGAATGTTTTGCCCTCAACTGAATCACATCAGCACCGCCATCGCAAAGCTGCCGGGCCAGTATCTCGGGCGCGCGTCCGCGCAGATAGGCCGTGTCCACAAACGCAT
>CAZFNB010000092.1:0-7516 GCA_964520235.1 uncultured Bifidobacterium sp.
AAATGCAGCGCGGAAAAGGCCGCTGTGCATTGATCTGATTTCAAATCCAAAAAGTTTGTCCCGGACAAAACAAAAACCGTCATCGCGAGCGATGACGGTTCGGTGAAAGTTGAAACGTGTTACTTGCGGCGACGCATCACCAATGCAACCGCGCCCAGACCGATCAAGGCGAGCGAGGAAGGCTCGGGAACTGCGGCATACAGCGCCAACGTCCCCGTGCGGGGTGCTCCACCCGCCTGACCGTTGAGGTTGAGTGTCTGACGGATGCCTGCCGCGTCTCCGGCGGAAAACATCTGGCCACCGGGATCGGCGGGAACATTGCTTGGCAAACGATACCAGGTGATGCCGGCGGAGCCGACAGCGGCTGACTCCCACAGTTCGATGACGTATTGCTGGTTGGCCTGCAATGTGACTTGATCGCCCCCGCTCAATGCAAAAATGCCCTGCACAGCCCCGCCACTGGTGGAAGGACTGAACGTGAGGCTGCTGAACAAATCTGTTCCGGGCGAATAGGAGGCGGACGCATTCGGAGCAACCGTCCCGGCGGGGCCCAGATTGTAGAGGTGAAGCTGGTAGGTTGAAGCAGCATTGACAGAGCAGATGATGTTAAACGATCCCAATGTGAACGTTGAGGTGGGAGTAAAAAGCTCCGCCATCAATCCGTAGCTGCCGGTGATCGTTGCGGTGCCTTGGGCAACCGTCGCACCGCTGAGATTGGCACTTGGAACGGACACATAAGTCGGGGTACCCAGCCATGAACTGAGCGTTGGATCGGTGCTGAAACTCACGCCTGCTTGAGTTGTGTTTCCGTGCAAAAGCAAAGAGCCACAGATTGCGACAGAAAATAATGCTTTCTTCATAACGTACGAATTTGTGTTGGTTTTCGGGTGTTGTCCGTCAGACTGACCTTCGTCGGTTGTATCACCCCAGTCTAAAAACGGAATAGACAATCCTACGTTTCTTGTCCCCAAAACTGTGTATCCGTACCTTTTCGAAAACCAATGAAGTCATCCTCAAATGCGCAGCAGTTCGCGGAGGTCTGGCAGTCCATCTTTCAAAGAATCATCCATTCCGATTGACGGCCACGGTTGCTACTCTGATGAAAACAAAGCCAATCTGATGAGCATTCGACCGGCCCAATTTCTCGCCCTCTTCTTGATCACGATCCAGCTCACGCAGACGCACCGATCCGTTTTGGCGGCCGACTCATTCACCAACCCGATCCTCCCTGGTTTCCATGCTGACCCGAGCATCTGTCGCGTCGGCGATGATTACTTCCTCGTTAACAGTTCCTTCGAGTATTTCCCCGGTGTGCCGGTCTATCAAAGCAAGGATCTGGTGAACTGGAAGCAGATCGGCCATGTGCTCACGCGCAAGAGTCAGTTGAATCTCGACAGGATGTATTCCTCCGGCGGCATTTTCGCACCGACGATCCGGCATCATGACGGTACGTTTTACATGATCACCACGACGGTCGGCGGGGGTGGCGGAAATTTTTATGTCACAGCCACCAACGCCGCCGGGCCATGGTCCGAACCCGTCTGGCTCGACAAGGAGGGGATTGACCCGTCGCTGTTCTTTGATGCGGATGGGAAAGTTTATTACACACGGCAGGTGGACGGCGAACGCGGTTATTCCGGCCAGCAACTTTTGAATCTCACGACCGGCAAGCTGGAAGGTGAACGCAAGGAACTCTGGCGGGGCACGGGCGGCGTCTGGCCCGAAGGCCCGCATCTCTACAAGGTCAACGGCAAATACTACCTGATGATTTCCGAGGGCGGCACGAGTTATGACCACGCCCTCACCGTCGCGCGTAGTGAATCGCCGTGGGGACCGTTTGAGTCGAATCCGAAAAATCCCGTTCTCACGCATCGTCATCTGCCGGAACATCCGTTCCAGGCGATGGGCCATGGCGATCTCGTCGAAACGCCCGATGGTTGGTGGGTCGTGTTCCTCGGTTTCCGTCCACAAGGCGGAAAATTTCATCATATCGGACGTGAAACCTTCCTCGCGCCGGTCACATGGGAGGACGGCTGGCCCGTCGTCAACGGCGGCAAGCCCGTCCCCACCACGCTGCCCGCACCGAAGCTCAAGCCACATCTGTGGCCGTCAGAACCGGCGCGCGATGGATTCGACGCCGCCAGACTCCGTTTCGCATGGCAGTACGTCCGCAATCCCGTGCTCGAAAATTATTCTCTCAATGAACGCAAAGGCTGGTTGCGGCTGCACGGCTCCGCTGTTTCTCTGAGCGACGTGGACACGCCAACATTCATCGGCCAGCCGCAGACGGCGCTGAATTGTCGCGCGGCGACCAGGCTCTCCTTCACGCCCGCTTCCGAGAACGAGGAAGCCGGCCTTGTTCTGCGCGGTAACGACAGGAATCACTGCGAGATCATCGTTACCCAACGCAACGGTAAACGCGTGGTCGGCCTGCGTAAAATTCTCGATGGCAAAGAAGCCGGCCCCGCCATCTTCCGCGAAATTCCGGCGGGCGAAGTGGAATTGAGCATCAAGGCCGCGCCGTTGAGCTACGAGTTTTTCTTTCAAGCGGCAGACGGCAAGGAGGCCAGCCTCGGCACGGTGCGCACGCGCGATCTTTCCACCGAGACGCTTACGGAGCAGAAAGGCGCGCACTTCAATTTCACCGGCGTTTACTTCGGGCTGTTCACCACCGGTAACGGCCGGCGCAGCGGCGCCCCGGCGGATTTCGACTGGTTTGAATGCGCGTCGGCAGATAAATGATGAAGCCACGAAACCGCGATCATGATTGGGATCAAATCCAGCGGAACGGGGGTGCTCCCTGTTGCCTGCGCCGCATCGCAAGAATTGATGACATGACTCAGCCTGTTGAATAACCAAACTAAGAACCGAATCCAAATTCCAAACATGAAAACACAAAACATCACAACCACATTCACCGCCGCGTTTCTGCTCGTTGTTCCGGGCCTGTTCTCGACCGGCTGCCAAAGCTCGAGCAAATGCTGCGCGACAAAGCCTGCCGCATCAGCCGTCGCCGCCAAACCCGTTGCGGAAGTCAAACCAGTCCTGCCAACCATCCGCATCAAGACTGGAATCACCGCGCCGATCAAGGATTCCAGCGGCAATCTATGGCTGGCTGACACCGGCTTTGCCGATGGCGACACCATCGAGCGCCCGGAGTTGAAGATCGAAGGCACGAAAGATCAGGCCATTTATCAGGCTGAACGTTATGCCATGACGAAGTTCACGCAGGCGTTGCCAAACGGAAAATACATCGTGAAACTGCACTTCGCAGAAACTTACGAAGGCATCACGGAAAAAGGTCAGCGCGTGTTCTCGTTCAATATCGAAGGCAGGGAGTTCAAGGACTTTGATCCATTTGCCAAGGCCGGCGGTTTTGCCCGCGCTTATGTGGAAACAGTTCCGGTTGAAATCAACGACGGCAAGCTCGACATCTCCTTCACCGCAAATATTGAGAACCCGGAGATCAACGGCATCGAGATCGTTCCGGCTTCCTGACGTTCATCCGCCTCGTGACCGTGAATGCTGCTCCTTCAACTGTGCCCTGGCCGGTGCTGATGTCGTCCGTTTTCCTGCTTATGACAGCAACACACATCAGTCCGGCCCTGGCACAAAACAGTCCTCTGGGACAGTTTGAAGCGAGCGGCGACATCGGGAATCCCAAGCTCGCGGGTTCGGCCGGCCATGATGTCACGCAGCAGGAATACACGCTCACCGCAGCGGGGACGAACATGTGGTTTGAGCGCGACCAGTTTCATTTCACATGGAAAAAACTGTACGGCAATTTCATCCTGCGGACGCGGATCGAATTCGAGGGCAAGGGCACAGACGCACATCGCAAGGCCGGCTGGATGGTGCGTCCCTCGCTTGATCCCGATGCGCCCTACGCCGATTGCGCGGAGCATGGCGACGGGTTGACTTCGCTCCAGTTCCGTCGCGCCAAGGGCGGGAAGACCGAGCAGATCACCCTGCCAATCACGAACGCGAACGTCCTTCAATTCGAGCGACGCGGGAACAATTTTATCTTCTCCGCCGCGCGCCATGGAGAAACGTTCGTCAGCCGCGAACTCACGAATTTCGATCTGGGTGACGAGGTGTTTGCAGGGTTGTTCCTCTGCTCGCATCGCGGCGAAGTGGTCGAGAAGGCGAAGTTCCGTGACGTGCGTATCATCCGCCCTGTCAAAGATGGTTTCACTCCATACCGCGATTACATCGGCAGCGTGCTGGAAATTCTCGATGTTCACAGCGGCAAACTGGAAATGATCCACAGTTCCGAACAACCGTTTGAAGCGCCGAACTGGACGACGGACGGCCAGGCGCTCATCTACAACATCAGCGGTCGCGCAGAAGGGTGGGGACGGCTTGTGCGCTTCGATCTTGCCACGCGCACGCCGATGCCGATTGACACCGGTACGTGCATCAAAAACAACAACGACCATGTTCTGTCGTTCGATGGCACGATGCTCGGTATCAGCGACCAAAGCGCGCCCGGCGGACAATCCACGATTTACACGCTGCCATCTACAGGCGGCACACCAAAACGCATCACCCCGCTTACGCCATCGTATCTGCACGGCTGGTCGCCAGATGCGAAGTGGCTGGTCTTCACCGGCGGTCGCAGCATCAAGTATGATATCTACAAAATTCCATCCGACGGCAGCGGCGCGGAAGTGCGGCTGACGGATTCGCCCGGCTTGAACGATGGCCCGGAGTTCACCCCGGACGGCAAATGGATTTACTTCAACTCCACGCGCAGCGGCAGAATGCAGATCTGGCGCATGAAGCCTGACGGTTCAGATCAGGAACAAATCACGAACGACGAGTTCAACAACTGGTTCCCACACATCTCGCCCGATGGAAAATGGATCGTCATCATCAGTTACCCGGCGGACATCAACCCGCTCGACCATCCTTACTACAAACATTGCTACCTGCGGTTGATGCCGATGGAAGGCGGGCAACCCAAGGTCATCGCCTACGTCTATGGTGGTCAGGGCACGATCAACGTCCCGTCGTGGTCGCCCGACAGCAAGCGGATCGCCTTTGTCAGCAACACGGATCTCTAACCCGCCATGCGACCGATCGTGAAGCGATTTTTCCCCATCGTGTCCCTGGTCCTGGTTTCGGAATTTATATCTGGATGCGTCGTCACCGCTTCAAATCCCACCGCCAACGCGGGCGCTTTCGCCAGTGGCAAGTATCGGAATCTGTTCGTTGAGGCGGGGCATTCTCCAGCAGAGGTGAAGGCGAAGATTGATTCCGCCTTCCAACAATTATTTCACGGCGATCCCAACACTCAGGCGGTCTATTTCCCGGCAGGCACGAATACGGACGGGCCACGCGCTTATATCTACGATGTCAACAATCGCGATGTCCGCTCCGAAGGAATGTCTTACGGGATGATGATCGCGGTGCAGTTGAACCGCAAAACCGAGTTCGACGCGTTGTGGAATTGGTCGCGCACGCACATGTATCACACCGCCACAAATCATCCGGCGCGTGGCTGTTTCGCGTGGTCTCTAAATACGAACGGCATCGCCAACGACGAAATGCCCGCGCCCGATGGAGAAGAATACTTCGCTACCGCGTTGCTGTTTGCCTCCGGGCGCTGGGGTAACGGTTCGGGCATTTACAACTATCATGCTGAAGCTGACCGCATCCTCACCGACCTGATCCACCGCGAACGTATCACTGGCCCAACGCGCAAGGGAACACAGACTGCCGTTGCTGTTTTCCATCCCGACCAGAAGATGGTGCGTTTCACACCCGATGTGGAGAACAGCGAACACACCGATCCGTCGTATCACCTGCCCGCGTTTTACGAAGTGTGGGCGCGGTTTGGCCCGGCGCGTGATCGTGAGTTTTGGAAATCCGCCGCCACCGTCAGTCGTGATTATTTTCACCGTGCAGCCCATCCAATCACAGGGCTCACACCGGAATACTCCAACTTCGACGGCACGCCATGGGTCGCCGCGTGGAATCGGCGCAGCGGTGACTTCGTGGCCGACGCATGGCGCACGGCGATGAACTGGTCCATGGATTGGGGGTGGTGGGCAAGGGACGCGCGCCAGCCGGAATTGAGCGACCGACTCCAGTCATTCTTTGAATCACAAGGCATCACCAACTATCCGAGCCAGTTCACTCTTGCAGGCCAGCCGCTGAACCGCGACCACTCCGTCGGTCTCGTCGCCATGAACGCCACCGCCAGTCTGGCGGCCACGCATCCTCGCGCCCGCCAATTCTTGACAGAATTCTGGAACGCACCCATCCCCAGTGGACGTTATCGCTATTATGACGGGATGCTTTACCTGCTGGCCCTGCTGCATTGCAGCGGCGAGTTCCGCGTCTGGTCACCGCAATAAAACCATGAATCACACCCTACGCAGCGCAGCGCTCTTCGTCGTTACCATCTCTTCGCTTGTCCAAAATGCGGCTGCCCTCACGACCAATTCCTTTGTCAGCGAGAAACGCGGCAAAGAGAGTTTCCCCATCGTCGCGAAAGGAAAGGCCGCAAACATTTACGTGGATGCGAACGACTGGCCCGGGGTCGTCCGCGTGGCGAAGGATTTGCAGGCCGACATCGCTCGTGTTTCTGGTGCGAGCGCCGCTGTCACGCACGATGTCGCGAGTCCTGGCAAACAAACCATTGTCGTCGGCACGATTGGTCGCAGTGCGATGATTGATCGCTTCGTCCGCGAGAAGAAAATTGACGTGAGCGATGTCGCGGGAAAATGGGAGGCGTCACTGATTCAAGTCGTGAAAGATCCGTTGCCGGGCGTTGAGAGCGCGCTCGTCATCGCGGGCAGCGACAAGCGCGGGACGATCTATGGCGTTTATGATGTCTGCGAACAGATGGGTGTTTCCCCGTGGCATTGGTTCGCGGACGTGCCGCCGCAACAGCACAGGCAACTTTTTGTTTCTACCGGGCGACATGTCCTCGGCCCGTCCGCTGTGAAATATCGCGGCATCTTCATCAACGACGAAGGCCCGGCGCTCATGACCTGGGCGCGCAGGAAATATGGCGAGTTGAATCACGGCATGTACACGAACGTGTTTGAACTCATCCTGCGCTGCAAAGGCAACTATCTCTGGCCCGCGATGTGGGACAACTCCTTCGCCACCGACGATCCGCTCAACGCCAGACTCGCCGATGATTATGGCGTGGTCATCAGCACCTCGCACCACGAACCGATGATGCGCGCATGGAAGGAATGGGAGCGCGCAGGAAACCGCCGTGGCAGTTGGGATTATTCCAAGAACGACGCCAAGCTGCGCGAGTTCTGGGCGGAAGGTCTGCGGCGTACGAAGGATTACGAAAAAGTCATCACGCTCGGGATGCGCGGCGATGGGGACGAGCCGATGAGCGAAACGGAAAGCGTCGCGTTGCTCGAACGCATCGTCGCCGACCAACGCAAGATGATCGGCGAAATGGTCAATCCGAACATCGAGCAAGTTCCCCAAGTCTGGGCGCTCTACAAGGAGGTGCAGGGTTATTACGAGCGCGGCATGCGTGTGC
>CAZFNB010000093.1:0-7455 GCA_964520235.1 uncultured Bifidobacterium sp.
AGTCGGACGATCGCGCCGAAGCACCCGATCTTGCCGAGCCTCCAGCAGATTTGGATTCCGATTCCGGGTCTGGTGGTGGTGAAGGCGAGGCTGTGGACGATTTCCAGCAGGAATTTGAAAAGCTCGTGCAACTGGATCAGGAATGGCGGGATCATTTTTCCCAGACGAACGTTCCCTCGCGTGCTTCCGCCGAGGACGAGGAAAAACGCCAGTTCATGTTCGACTCGCTCGTGGCGGGCACGTCGCTCGCAGAGCATCTGCTCGAACAGGTACGCGATTCCAAGCTGGCCGAACCCGACTATCCCGTTGCCGAAATCATCATCGGCAACATTGACGACTACGGTTACCTCAAGTCCTCCATCGAGGAAATCGCCGTGTTGGGCAATCTGTCTGTGGAAAAGGTTCTCGAAGTCCTCAAGGTTGTGCAGACCTTCGATCCGCCCGGTGTCGGAGCGAGGGACTTGCGCGAGTGTCTGATGATTCAGCTCGAACGCGGCGGACACGACGACACGCTCGAATATCGCATCGTGCGTGATTACATGGATGCCCTCGGCAAGCGGCGCGTTCCTGAAATCTCCCGTGGCACGGGCGCGGATGTGGACGAGGTGCAGGAAGCGATGGCGCGCATCGCCCGGCTTGAGCCCCGGCCCGGGCGTGCGTTTCTGCCTGATGCGGATCAATTTGTCCTTCCAGAGGTTTTCGTCCGGCGCAACGGCGATGATTTCACCATCACCACCAACAACGAGCACATCCCTCACCTGCGCATCAGCAACGTCTATAAGGACCTCATGTCCGGCGGTGCCGAAAACTCCGCCGAGGTGAAGAATTACATCCGAGAAAAGATTCGCGCCGGGAAATTTCTCATCAAGAGTCTGCACCAGCGCCAGAGCACCATCGCCAACATCGCGCGCGAGATCGTCAAGAGGCAGCGCGAGTTCATGGACAAGGGCGTGGCGCATCTGAAGCCGTTGACCATGGTGCAGGTGGCCGAGGTTGTGGGTGTTCATGAAACCACCGTCAGCCGCGCCGTGTCCGGCAAGTACATGGAAACGCCGCAGGGCGTTTTCGAGATGAAATACTTTTTCACCGCCGGCTTGCAGACGGAGAGCGGCGCGGGTGTTTCAAACACGAGCGTCAAGGACATGATTGACGAGATTTTCAAGGCCGAAGATCAAAGCAAGCCGTTGTCCGACCAGGAAGTCGTGAAGATGCTCAAGGAAAAGGGCATCGTCATTGCCCGGCGCACCGTGGCGAAATACCGTTCCGAACTGAACATTCTCCCGTCGAACCTGCGGAAGGTTTATTGAACAGCCCACGGCAAAAAACGCTTGCCCTGATTTTTTGTTCGGCCAACACTCCGTTGGACTGAACCAAAAACCATTCCTGAACATTTATGGGCAGAATCTACAACAACATCGTCGAGACCGTGGGCCGCACGCCTTTGGTCAAACTCAACAAAGTCACCGCCGGCATCCCAGCCACCATCCTGCTCAAGTGCGAGTTCTTCAATCCGCTCGGTAGTGTCAAGGATCGCATCGGCATGGCGATGATCGAGGACGCTGAAAAGCGCGGCGTGCTCAAGAAAGATACCGTCATCATCGAACCCACCAGCGGCAACACCGGCATCGCCCTCGCGTTCGTAGCCGCCGCCAAGGGTTATCAACTCATCCTCACCATGCCGGAAACGATGTCGCTCGAACGCCGCACCTTGCTCGCGATGCTCGGTGCGAAACTCATTCTCACTCCCGGCGCGGAAGGCATGAAGGGCGCCATCGCCCGCGCTGAAGCTCTGGCCAAGGAAACACCGAACTCCTGGATTCCGCAACAGTTCGAAAATCCATCGAACCCCGAGATTCACAAGAAGACCACCGCAGTCGAACTGTGGGAGGACACGGACGGCAAGATTGATATTCTCGTCGCCGCCGTCGGTAGAGGCGGCACGATCACCGGTTGCTGCGAAGTCATCAAGCCCAAGAAGGCGTCCTTCCAAGCCATTGCGGTTGAGCCGAAGGATTCCCCAGTCATCTCGCAAACGCTCGCGGGGCAACCCGTGAAGCCCGGTCCGCACAAGATCCAAGGCACGGGTGCGGGATTCGTTCCCAAAAACCTTCATCTCAAGGACGGTGCGG
Organism: uncultured Bifidobacterium sp.; assembly: GCA_964520235.1. Taxonomy (GTDB): domain Bacteria; phylum Verrucomicrobiota; class Verrucomicrobiia; order Limisphaerales; family JADLHS01; genus JADLHS01. The sequence goes on from CAZFNB010000093.1 coordinate 2,130, forward strand.
GCAATCCGCAGATCGTCGAATGCGTCCAGGTATCCAACGACGACGCCTTCGCGATGGCGCGCCGGCTTGCGAAGGAAGAGGGCTTGCTCGTCGGCATATCGACAGGAGCGAATGTCGTGGCCGCCATCGAAGTCGCCAAGCGCCCCGAGAACAAGGGCAAGATGATCGTCACAGTAGCCTGCTCCACGGGCGAACGCTATCTCAGCACCGCGCTCGCCGCCGAAGCCCGCGCTGCCGTCGGTGGTTGAGCGGGATTGGAATTCTCAAAAGCCGCAAGCGACACGAATCGTTTGCGGCTTTTATCGCAGTCGGTCAATTTGAATGGTTGGTAGGGCGAGCGTCCGCGCGAGCCAACGTGATACTAACTTTTGCACATTATCCAGGCTCGTCAGTAGCCTTGCCCCACCAAACTGACCGCCGCTTTTTGTCTGGAGCACCGGTATCCGACCCAGCGTGTCTTTGCTTTCTCCTGAAGACAGGCGTTCCGCTATGACTTCAGAAGCCGGTTCAACTGTGCAAACCCATCCGGCATCAGCTTGGTTACAAATTGCCGTCATGCAGGATTTTTACCGACTAATGGCTTGCAATTGCCATCCATCGGCCTAAAAACGTGAATGGTCGGCGTGCGCGATGTTTGCGGGCAAACTGTTTGCTGACAGGCGACACGAACCGGATGCGTGCGGATGCGATTTGAAACCCCAGTCGTTTTTCGGAAGCCCTGACGGTTTTGTCATGCCTTCCGGTATCCACAGAAGTCCCTGAACCATTTGCCAGAGGTTTTGATTTGGAGAGAAATTATGAACCTGACGCCATTCATTCAGAGTTGTAGCAGCCGACCCGAGAAGGCTCACTTCAATCCGACCACCGACAAAGGTTGGAGAAAACATTCGTCCTCGCGGCTGGTGGGGCGAGCGTCCTCGCGAGCCGGCTCGTCAGTAGTCTCGCCCCACCAAAATTTGGATGCGCGGGCCGTCGTCCAATCGGTGTGGCACTTTTGTTTGCTCATGCTCTTGGCAATGCTGTTTGTTCAACATGCACAAGCCGCCACGATCACCTGGACGAACAATGCTTCCGGCAACTGGAACGTGGCCGCCAACTGGTCGCCCAATCAAGTGCCCGGCACTTCCGACACCGCCGTGCTCGCCAATGGCCAGACCGTGACCGTGACCGCGCCAGCGACGGTGGGTGGGTTCAATCTTTCGAGCGGTATTCTTCACGCGACGAGTGCTCTTACAGTGGGCGGAGTGATGAACTGGATTGGGGGGAACATCTTTAGCGGTTCAACTCTCACCATTGGCGCGACGGGGTTGTTGAACCTCACGAATGCCATAGTCCGTGAAATTCAGAATGTGACAATCAACAATAGCGGAACAGTTTTATGGTTGGGTGGTGATCTTCGCGCCGGTCTTGGAACGAAAGTGAACAACAGCGGACTATGGGAAGCCCAAGGGAACAGCACGTTTGCGGGTGGATATTATGGTGGAAGTTCTACTTTCACCAACTCGGGGACATTCCGCAAATCCGTTGCAAGCGGCACGACAACCATCAGCGGATGCACCTTCCACAACACCGGGACTGTGGATGTGCAAACAGGGACGGTAAATTTCTTTGGAGGCCTTACAGGGATCGGGAATTACGGCGGTGGTGGTGCAATCGAAATCAGCGGTCCGGTGAGTGCCACAATCAACGGTACCGCACTCTGGACCGGAGGCGGGATCAACGGCGGGTTGTTTCTTACAATAAATGGCACGGTGAATTGGACGGGAGGCGGATTTATCACCTTAACGACTTCACTACTCAATATCGGCAGTTTTGGCCAACTGACTATCTCCACCACCGCACCTGATCTCCGAAAAATGACCGTCAACAATGCGGGGACAGTCTTCTGGATGGGCGGGAATATCCTCGCGGGGCTTGGGACGGTGGTGAATAACAGCGGAGTTTGGGAAACACAGGGAGATCACATGTTTTTGGGCAGCTATTTTGGCGGGAGTTCGACGTTTACGAACACAGGGACGTTCCGCAAATCCGTGGCGACCAGTACGACAACTTTCAGCGTATGCAGCTTTCACAATACAGGAACTGTGGATGCACAGACGGGGACAGTGAACTTCGGAGGGGGACTTACAGGAAGTGGAAATTATAGCGGTGCTGGGGCAATTCAAATCGGTGGTGCGGTGAACGCCACGATCAATGGGGCAGCGTTGTGGACTGGAGGCGACATCAATGGAGGGTCTTCTCTTACCATCAACGGGAACGTGAACTGGACTGGAGGCGGGTTTGGCTCAGGAACGATTTCACTGCTCAATATCGGCAGTTCTGGCCAACTCATCATTTCCACCAACGCACACGAAATCCGAAACACAGTCATCAACAATGGAGGTTCGGTCTTTTGGACGGGTGGAGATTTTCGTGCCGGACTTGGGGCTGTGGTGAACAACACCGGCCTGTGGGAAGTGCAAGGTAACAACACCTTCCTGGGATCGTATCATGGCGGAAGTTCATCGTTTACCAATACTGGGACGTTCCGTAAATCCGTAGCGACCGGCACCACGACCTTTAGCGTAACGAGCTTGCACAACACCGGGACAATCGACATACAGACCGGCACAATAAGTTTCGGCAGCAGTCTAACAGGAATCGGGAATTACAGCGGAGCGGGTGGTGTTCAATTCAACAGCGCATTGGTGAATGTGAGTGTCACTGGCACCTTAAACTGGTTCGGAGGGGACTTGGGAAATGGCTCGATTCTCAACATTACGGCAGGTTCGCTGTTGAATCTCACTAACAATGTCGCGCGCGGTCTTCCAACGACGACGCTCAACAATGCGGGGACGGTGGTTTGGTCTGCCGGGCAGCTTAACGGCGGGACAGGTACGGTGATCAACAACAGCGGCCTGTGGCATGTGCAGGGAGACAACACATTCTCCGGAGCGAATTTTGGCGGCAGTTCAGCCTTCACCAACACCGGCACGTTCCGCAAGTCCGTCGCCAGCGCAACGACAACACTCAGCGCGCTTTCCTTCCACAACACCAGCACGGTGGATATTCAAACTGGCACGGTGAACTTCGCTGGTGGATTGACTGGCAGCGGCAATTTCAACGGCGCGGGCGCGGTGCAGTTGAGCGGTAATGTCAATGCAACTGCCTCAGGAACGATGAACCTGACCGGCGGAAGCGTCGCCTCGGGGTCGGTTCTGACGATGGCCGTCGGCAGCACGTTGCGGCTGACCAACACCGTCACGCGGGATTTTCCTGGCTCGACCGTGAACAACGCGGGCACTGTCTATTGGCGAGGAGGCCTCATTCGCGGCGGCACGGGAACGGCGATCAACAACACGGGGCTTTGGATAGTCGAGGACGACAGTGATTTTAACAACGCTCACGGCGGGAGCTGGGGTTTTACCAACGGGGGAACCTTTCAGAAAACTGCGGGGACTCTCTCGACCTTGTTCACCAGCGTCAACCTTCACAACACGGGCACGGTGGATGTGCAAACCGGGACGGTTGGTCTGGATGGCGGACTCAGCGGCATCGGAAGTTTCAGCGGGGCGGGCCTTGTGCAACTGGGTGGACTGATCAACGCCACCATGAGCGGAAACATGAATTGGAGCGGTGGTGCGATGAGCAGCGGCTCGACGTTTGCAGTGGCCACCAACGGTACGCTCAACATCGTCACCGGCACGCACGACATCCCGGGTGCAACGATTGTCAACTCCGGCAGCGTCGTGTGGACGGCGGGACTCATTCGCGGCGGCACGGGAACAAAGATTCAAAATCTTGGTCTCTGGCTCGTCGAATCCGACACGGACTTCAACACGGCACACGGCGGAAGCGCGACCTTCACCAACACCGGCACGTTCCGGAAGCAGGTGACGACCGGAACAAGCGACTTCCAATCTGGCTTCTCCTTCAACTCCACCGGCACGGTGGATGTGCAAACCGGAACGCTTAATTTCCTGGCCGGACTCAGCGGCAACGGAAATTTCACCGGCAGCGGAAAGATTCAGATGGGCGGATTGGTTCAGGTCACTATGAACGGAACGCTCAACTGGAGCGGCGGCAACGCCATGACCACCGGCTCATTCTTCAATGTCGCAACCAACAGCACGTTGAACATTTTGGGCGCCGCCGCCCATGATATGCCCGGCACCACGCTCAACAACTACGGCCAGATTCTCTGGGCCGATGGCGACATTCGCACCGGCGACAACGGCGTCATCAACAATCACGGGCTTTGGTTCGTGCAAACCGACGAAGACTTCAACACGGCCTACGGCGGAACTGCTTCGTTCACCAATACGGGATTGTTTCAAAAATCAGTGGACACCAGTGCGACTGTGATTCCCAGCACGATGACCTTCCGCAACTCGGGCACTGTCGAGATCAAAACCGGTTCGCTGTCGTTCGGCGGAGAAACCATTCAGACTGCCGGGTTGACCTATCTCAATGGCGGAACGGTCAGCTTCAGCCAGCCCTTCCAGCTTCTCGGTGGTTCGCTCATCGGCACGAATACGATCACGGGTACGATCACCAACAGCAGCATCGTCAGTCCGGGTGCTTCGCCGGGGATTTTGACGATCAGCGGGAATTACTACCAGACGCCGTCAGGGCGGTTGGATGTGGAGTTGGGCGGGACGAATGTTGGGTCGGGGTATGATCGCGTGGCCATCAGCGGCAGCGCGTCGCTGGCGGGGACGATGAATGTGATCCTGGCGGACTCGTTTACTCCAGCGGTGAGCAATACTTTCCGCGTGATGACTTATGGATCGTTCAGCGGCGCGTTCGGCAGCATCAACGGACTGAGTCTTTCCACGAACCTGTTGTTACAGGCCACGTATCTGACCACGGCACTGGATTTGGCGTCGGTGGTGAACACGAATCAGGTCGTTGATCCGCCGTCCATCGTCACGCCGCCCGCCAACCTGACCATCGTGAACGGCCAGACGGCGAACTTCACCGTCACCGTCGCAGGCACGAGGCCGGTGGCGTATCAATGGCGGTTCAGTGGAACGAATCTTCCCGGCGCAACGGCATCGAGTCTTACACTGCTCAATGCGCAGACGAATCAATCGGGAAATTACTCCGTCGTGGTCACTAACTCGGGCGGCAGCGTCACGAGCGCTGTGGCGGTGTTGACGGTGCAACCGGTCGCTGATCTCGTGGTGCTGGACATCACGAATCCCACGAACGCGCTGGCGGGCCAGCCTTTCACGATCTCGTGGCGCTCCAAGAATCAAGGCAGCCAGACCGCGACCGCGCCGTGGTCGGAAGCCGTGGCGCTTTCGACGAACGCTTCCGGTTCGCCGCAGATCCCCCTCGCGAG
>CAZFNB010000094.1:0-7411 GCA_964520235.1 uncultured Bifidobacterium sp.
GTGCTGATGGAGACCGACACCGAACTGGTGCGCGAAGTCCTGGCGACGTTGAACGAGCGCGAGAGCCGTATCCTCAACTGGCGTTTCGGCCTGACGGACGGCAAATCTCTCACGCTCGAAGAGGTCGGGAAAAAAATGGGCCTGACACGGGAACGCATCCGGCAGATCCAGGACGCAGCGCTCAAGAAATTGCGGGTGCGGATGGAAGCCCGTGATTCACAACCGGAGGAGTCTCAATCCCTGGCCATGGCGGCTTGAAGCGGGCACTGGTCGCGGCAAGGATGCTCCCCCGGATCGAAAGCATTGAGCGACGACCTCAATCATTCGCTCCACGGATTCACGCTGAGATCGGCGAAGAAATCGAGTTCCTTCGCACGAAAGCCATAGCGTTGTGAAGTGCCGCCATCCACGATACGAAGCTTGAATTCCGTCGTGCGCGTGATGGCAGGCGGACTGAGTTTGCACTGCAACCCGGCGTCGCACAGGTTGGATTTGAAATTACCGACGATCATGTTGCACAGTTCGCCGATGACGTCGTTGGCGGTCGCCGCATCCTCCATGTCGGCGGGTGTCAGCCCAAGAAGCCTCTCGCCGAGCACGGGTATGAAAGCAAGCGGCAGGCGCAGGTGGACAAGACCCGTAGCCTTGCCCGAAAAACTGACCTCGCCAAGCACGTGTTCAGTCTTGAACGGATCGAGCATCGTCGGCAGCAACGCCTTCAGTTCGATCTTCAGCATGGTGCTGAAACTTTTGAACACCGCCTTGATCAACGGATCACTCATGGCAAGCAGCAGCGCGGCGCTCATGCCGGTGCGCTGCAACGCGGCCTCGACCGTGGTGCAGACATAATCCGCCTCGCATTCGGCGCGGGGATTCGCCGCGCGCAACAATCGCGCGGTCAGTTCGGAATCCTGATTGACGATCTTCGCAAAGTCATCGGTGGAGGCGTCACGCTTGTTGATCAACTGGTTCAGACGCTTGACGCATTCGGGAATGGATTCCAGCCCGAACTTTTTTGCGATGTCCTCGGCTTGAGCAGTATTTGTCATGGCAGTTGGTTTCAACGGAAGGTGTTGCTCTCGGTGGCGTAAAGCGCGAGCGCCTGCTTGGCAAGGATCGCCCGGTAATTGGTGAAGGAATTTTCCTTGAACCCCAGCGCGCGCGCAACGGAATGCAACGATCCGCAGTCAAAATTCGCACCCATCCCCTCTTTTTCCGACCAGCACCGCGCGGTGGCAACGTCACGGTCCTCTGCCGCCGCGCCGCAATCCAGCGGATGCCCCGGCGGACAACCCATGCCCGCACACATGGAGAGTGAAGCGGCGATCTTCGCGAGCGCGGTCTGCTCGTCCTGTGGAGTTTCGATCCCGTCGAACGGCTCGGCGTAGTGAAGGATCGTGTTGCAGATGGAGACGGGCAACTGCCATTTCCGCGCCACCATCGCTCCGACCAGCGGATGGGAAAAGCCGATGATCTCCCGCTCGGCTTCGCAGAAATCCACATGATGATCCTTGATGTGTTGCAGAACCGCCGTGTAATCGCTGCGGATCATGGGATTGGAAAGCATGATGATCTGACCGAGATTGTGAAGCAACCCGCACAACCGGGCCGTGTCCTGATAGGTCTTGCCAAGGAATGTGGCGACCACATACGCGGAACACGCCGTGCCGATGGATTTTTCCCAGACCAGTTTCTCAATGTCGCCGAATTGTTGATTCCATCGCTTGAGCGTCAAACCCAGCAGAAGTGACTTCAAAGCGCCAAATCCCACAACGAGCACCGCCTGCTCCAGGGCGGTGACTGTTTCCGCGCGCCCCAGCGCCGCGGAATTGGCGGCGCGCATGACGGCCGCCACGATGCCCGGATCACGGGAAAGGATGGCGGCGATTTCGTACGGCGTTGAGTTTGGGTCGTCCACCAGTTTCAGGGCGCGATTGGCCGCCTCGGGAATCGGAGGGATCGTGTCCACCCATTTCACGACGTCATCAAGTTTGCGCCCCCTGCCAAACCTGCCTTCGTATTCAAGAATGACCGTGTCGTACATAAATGCAAAAAGGCGAAATCCGCATCACGCCGACACTGCGGCAGCCTTGGGCTGGAGCGTCACCACCCGCTTGACCTTCTCGATCAATTGCGCGTCTTGAAACGGTTTCACGAGATAATCCCGCACGCCAAGCTTGGCGATGTAGGCGACGTTTTCGCGGCCGGATTCGGCGGTGAGCATGATGACCGGAATGCCTTTCAGTTCGGGGGTTTCCTTCAATTTGGTGAGCATCGTCACGCCGTCCATGACGGGCATGGTGATGTCCAACACCACGAGGTCAGGCTTTTCGGCGGTGGCGGCGGCAAGTCCCTCCTCGCCGTTGCACGCTTCGAGCACGGTGACGTCGTAGGGCGCAAACGCGCGTTTGACGATCATGCGGATCGTCTTGCTGTCATCAACACTGAGTATCTTCATAACTTTATTGTTTATCGGCTTAATCGAACCGGGTATGAACCTCGATTGAGAAGGAAAATTCCCCGCATTTGAAATGAACGGCTTCAGCCTGCAGATCATGGGGCACTTCGATGGCGTATGCGCCACGGATGATGGAGGGCGTGCTCATGGCACACGGGCGGTTCGCGTCACACAGGGCGGACTTGAAATCGCCGCCGATCATGTTCGTCAACTCCCCGACCACGTCGTTCATGTCGCCATCCTCCACGGCCTGATCCGCAGGGTTGCCCATCATGGCGTTGACGATCCGCCGGGCCAGCGCCTCCGGCAGATGGACGTACACGGCACCCGTGACGGTGTCTCCCGCGATTCCGATGGTGCCGCTGACGCGGTCATTTTCGATGCCAGCCGGACTTGCGTCACCGGGAGCAACGGACAGGGCCGCCATGGTATTGAACACGTTTGGCACGATGCTCCGTATCGTGCTCTGCGCATTGAACTCGATTGTGGTGCTCATAGATTCATTCATTCTCAAACTGCGACGGTCTGCGATTGTGTCGCTCCCGCGATGGCCAGCGCAGACTCGAAAAGCGCCGGCGCGATCTGCTGCAACGGCAGAACACGGTCAACGACCCCCAGCTCCGCTGCGGCACGCGGCATTCCATAGACGACACTCGTCTCCTCGTCCTGTGCGATGGTTTTTGCGCCAAGCGCCTTGAGGGCTTTCATGCCCAGCGCTCCATCACTGCCCATGCCTGTGAGGATCGCGGCGATGACTTTGGCTCCGGCGCACTCGGCAACGGAACGGAACATCACATCCACTGCGGGCCGGCAATGATGCACCGGCGGTTTCTGGTTCAACGAGACCTTGTAGCCCGTGCCGGCCCAGCTCAACGTCATGTGAAAATCTCCGGGCGCAACCAACACCGTGCCGGGAACCAGCAGGTCGCCTTCCGCCGCCTCGCGGACTTCGAGCGCGGCCAGTGAATTCACCCGCTCGGCGAACACCCGGGAAAAATACGGCGGTATGTGTTGTGTGATGGCGATGCCGGGCATGGAATCCGGCAGATGCGTCAACACCTCCGTCAACGCCTCCACTCCGCCCGTTGACGAGCCGATGCAGATGATCTGTCGCGGATGGAACTTTATGCCCGGGCGCGACACTGCGGCGGGCATCGAACCCTGCGCCAAAGGACGACGCCCGATACGGGCCACGGCCGCCGCGCGAATCCGCTGGCCGAGCTGCTCGCCGAGGCTGCCGATCGAGTACGCGCTGCCGGGCTTGGCCAGCACGTCCACCGCACCGGCTTCCAATGCCGCAAAGGCAGCGGATGACCCGGCCTGCGTGAGCGAACTGATGACCACCACGGGCATGGGCCGGTGTTGCTGAAGTATCTTGAGGAACGTGATGCCGTCCATGCGCGGCATCTCAATGTCGAGCGTCAACACGTCCGGGTTCAACTCCAGAATCTTTTCCCTCGCCACATACGGATCGGGCGCAACACCCACGACTTCGATCTGCGGGTCTTTGGCCAATGCGTCACAGATCATCTTCCGCACCACGGCGGAATCATCCACGACGAGGACCTTGATTTTTCTGTTGCTGATCATCGGATTTCAAAACCCGCCGCCGGCCACGTCACGATTTTCCGGGACAGATTTTCTGGAGGTGATCCGCTCCTGTTGCGCGACCTTCTCCTGGCAATCAATCGCGCCAAAGATCAGGTTGTCCATGTCCACCGTGGCCAGATTCAAGAGGGCCAGCGCAGAATCATGGCGGGCGACAGCGAAACTCTCCCAGCCCGGAGACGCGCCGGTCTGATGCGCCGTGGCGTCGGCAAGATGGATGGCGGCGGACAAAAGATCATTCTTGCCCGCTGGCGGTTTGTGATGATTGGTAACAGCCTCCACAATCACGTCCGGAATCCGCCAATGATGCAGGAGACACCCACCGATCTCCGCGTGGTCGCAACCGATGACGGTTTTTTCCGCATCCAGCAGGGAGGCTTCCCGCGATTCGACGAGTTGATGTATCTTCTCGCGCTGTGCCGTTTCGAGCGTCTGGCCGATGACGAGTTTGCCGATGTCATGGAGCAATCCCGCAGTGTAAGCCACCGAGGTGTCCACGCTGTTGCGCTTCGACATGGCAAGCACGCGCGGCGTCAACAATCCCACGGTGAGGGAGTGCCGCCAGAGCGTCCCGGAGTCCATGTCGTAACCGGGCAATTCCACGCCGATCTGGCTGCCAAAGCTCAACGCCATGACAAGCCGGTGGATTTCACCGTAGCCAAGGTACAGCACGCCCTGTTCAAGCGAGGCGACAGGCTGTGCGAGGCCGTAGCTGACGGAGTTGCAAAGCGCCAGCAATTTGGCACTCAACACGGCGTCGCGCCCGACGGTGCTGATGACTTCGTCGTAGTCGGCGTTTTCGTTGTTCAACAATGTCAACAGGCGCACCACCGTTGGTGACGGCGCCTGCAGATTGGGGGTTTTGCCGATGAGAGTTTCGGCTTTCATAGTTTTACTGCCTTTCTTCCGGGTGTTTCGAGCGTGATTTCGCCCGTGTTTAGGTCGAGCCGCACTTTACGACTTTTATGCCCCCCAGTACAACTGGCCCTGAACTTCATCCCTCTGTGGGCCAGCATGGCCGTTGCGGATTCGATGTTTCTTCGACCGATGTTAAAATTTGGATTCCTGCCGATAAATTCCGCGCCGCCTGCGACACTCACAGACAGCCTTTTTTCTTCACCGCCAAAAGCGACCACGGCCTGCATCAGGGCCGGCAATCCGGTATCCACAAACAATTGCGGACGCTGTGACGCACGATCCTGGTCCAACGCCGAATCCGGGAGCATGGCGTGAAGCATCCCGCCAATTTTTGCCACCGGGTCGTAAACCGCGATGCAAACACACGATCCGAGTGCCGGGCTGACAAGCTCTCCCGAAGCGCAATTGACAACAAGCATGGAGGCCACCGCGAGTTCCCGGATCGGGAGCGATGACCGGGATGCCCGCCGGGAACCAACGCGACTTTTTTCGTGTGTCCTCATAAAACGACCGCCTTTCTGCCGGGCAGATCGAGCGTCACACAGCCTGTGGTCAGATCGAGCCGCATCGTGCGGCTCTCATGACCACCTGTCTGATTTGCTTCCAGTTTCACGCCATTGCGCGCCAACATGTTTATCACCGCCTCGATGTTGCGCTGGCCGATGTTGAAAACTTTTTTCTCGTCCAAAAACTCCGCGCCGCCGGCCATCTTCACGATCAACCGGTGCTTGAGACCGCCCAGCGCATACACGGCGTGAAACATCGCCGGCAGGCCCGTGTCCACGAACATGTTTGGGCGTGACGTGGCGCGCTCGGCATTGATCGTCGAATCCGGCAGCATCGCGTGCAACATCCCGCCGACCTTCGCCACCGGATCGTAGATGGTCACGCCGACACATGATCCTAGCGAATACGTCACGAGCTGTGCCGAGGCGTCGTTGCTCGACAGCATGTCTCCCATGCCAACGACAAGGCTTTTCTTCGGCGGCGCTATCACCCATCTGGGTGGCGCTGATGGAATCACGGCGCTCATCTTTTCCCTTATTGCTTCTGGTAGATGCCCGGTTTGAGCGTTTTCAAATTGTGTTTTACACCCAGCAAACTTTCCGAATGGCCGACGACAAAATATCCTCCCGGCGCAAGCTGGTTGACGAGCTTGGTCACCAGTTCCTGCTGCGTGGCCGTGTCAAAATAGATCATCACGTTCCGGCAGAACACGACGTGTTGGAATGGAGCGACCGGATAATTTGCCTGCAACAGGTTCAACCGGTGAAATTTTACGCTTTGCCTCAGCGAGTCCTTGACGCGATAGAAACCCTCGTTCGCGCCCGTGCCCTTTTGGAAGTAACGCGGCAGCAGGTCGGGTTGAGGCAGCTTGACGCGCTCCGCCGGATAGATCCCGCGTTGCGCGGCTTCGAGAACCCGTGAGGAAATATCCGTCGCCTCCACCTGCCAGTTGAACGAACCCTTCACGCGGGCATGCTCTGCCAGCACGATGGCCACCGTGTAAGGCTCTTCGCCGGACGAACACGCCGCGCTCCAAAACCGGAATGCCTCTCCGCGCATGACGAGCTTGGGCACAAGTTCCTTGAGGATGCCGTCCCGCAGATAATCGAGATGCTGTATCTCCCGGAAGAAGTGCGTGTGATTCGTCGAGATCAAATCCACCAACGGCCCGATTTCCTGGGCGCCGCGCTGCCCTTCGAGGAATTCACAATATGCCTCGAAGGAATCCAGCCCGAGCTGGCGCAGGCGTTTTCCCAAACGGCCCGCCACCAGCGCCTGCTTGTCCGTCCCCAGCCGGATGCGGCTGTGCTCATAGACCTTTTCAGCGATGAACTGATAAGCCTCGGTGGATATGGGATGCTGTAATGTATCAGACATCATCACTTAGAAATCAGTGAAGCCACCCTTTGTGTTTCCAACCGGCTCAGGCATCGGAATGTCGCGGTCTTGCGGCACGCCACGGAAACCGGGTGCGGATGGAACTTGTGGCAGTTTTGACTTCGCCTTGGCTGTGGGCTTGGAAGCCTTGAACGCTGGCGCTTTGGGTTCCGGATGCGCGGGTTGCAAAGCCGGTTGATGTTGTTCAGCTGCTCCGGAAACAACCGTTTGAAGTTGTTGCACGATGTCCTGCAAAGCGCCCACCTGGGCGTTCATCTCTTCCGCAGCGCTGGCGTTTTCCTCGGCGGCGCTCGCGTTCGACTGTGTCACCTTGTCCATCTGGCTCACAGCCATGTTCACTTCACCGATTCCCTGACTCTGCTCCTTGCTGGCAGTGGCGATCTCGGCGATGACTTCATCAAGCGACTTCACCTGGGTGACGATGCCGTTGAACACCTGTTCGATGTTGCGGGCGCTGGTCTCGATTTCGCCGAGACTCGACACAACCTTCTTGCTGGCTACACCGCCCAGGGTGCTGCGCTT
>CAZFNB010000095.1:0-7352 GCA_964520235.1 uncultured Bifidobacterium sp.
CGCCGTGCCGGAGGCCGGCGCTCCTTTGATTTGCTCACGCGTCCACTCCTTTGCACAGTTCGGACGTGGTGAGGCCGAGGGCCTTGGCCAGCTTCGCGACGTTTTTGATGCCGGGGTTTCTCAGCCCGCGCTCGATGTCGCTGATGTAGGTGGGATCAAGGCCGGATTTCTCGGCCAGTTTCTCCTGGGTGAATTGCTTTGCGTCACGCTGGCGGCGGACATTGCGTCCCAGCGCGGCGAGGACGCCATTGGATTTCGACATGACTCATAGTCCATGTCAAAACGGGGTCAGCGTCCATCGGCGATGAGCCAGGTTGGGTGACGACAACTTCAGCTTCAGCGGGGGACAGTCGTGGCGGGCAGGTCAATGCGTTTGCCGCTGGCTGCGGATTCATGCGCGGCGTCGAGGATCTCGGTCACGACCATGTTCACTTCCAGCGAGGAAAGGCCGGTGGGTTTGATGTCTCCGCGTGCCACCGCCGCCAGATACGGGAGTGGATTGGATTCCGGGCCGGTGAGCGGTGCGGGTGTGATCTCTTTGGCCGCGCCCGTTCCAGTCCGGGTTTGCAACAGGTCGTGTCGCGGAATGATGACCTGGCCGGTCTGGCCGTAGATTTCCATGTCCTTCCGGTTGACGGGCCAGTTCCACGAGGCCTGGATGATTCCCTGCGCCTTGGGATAGGTCAGCACGATGGTCGCTTCATCGTCCACCTTCGGATACACGTCCGGCTTGATGCGTTGCGTGACGGCAAACACAGAAACGGGTCGTGCGCCTTTCATCAACCACGTCATTAGGTCCGCGCCGTAACAGCCGAAGTCCGTCAATGCGCCGCCGCCGTTCAACACCGGATCCGTCAGCCATTCCAGAAACTCAGGTGGACAGCCGATCTCCTTCGGCCCGTTGTGTCCGTCATGCACCACGATCTTTCGCAGTTCGCCGAAGGTTTTTTCCTCGACGGTCATCTTGTAAGCGGCGTGGTTGGCGGCATACCAGGTGGTCTCATAATTCACGAGCACATGGATGTTGCCTTTGCGGGCGGCGGCTTCGATGGCGCGGGCGTGTTCCATGTTCACGGCCAGCGGTTTTTCCATCATCACATGGATGCCGCGGGGCGCACATTCCTCCACGACACGCTTGTGATCGAAGGTGCTGGTGAACGTGGCCACGGCCTGCGCGTTGGTTTTGGCGAACAACTCACCAAGGCTGGCGAAGAACAGATTTGTGTTGAGGCGATAACGCGCGGCGCATTTCGCCACCAGTTCCAAGTCCGGTTCGACGATGCCGACAAGTTGAACCTCGGGGCTGTTGATTGCCTTGGGAAGAAATCCATGCAGATGGCTGTGCACAAGCCCGATGATGGCGACGCGCACGGGAGGTTTGTTGGTGTCCGCGCACACGCCAGATCCGGCGATGGCGAGCGCGACGCAAAGAACAGCGATCTGTTTGTTCATGGGTGATGTAGTGGTCTGACCCGACGATTGTGCGGCGATGGACGACCGCGCAGCAACCACACGATTGTGCGGCGGGCCGGCGTTATTGGGCAACCCTGCACGTTCGTGCAGTAGCATCGGGCGCGGCGGCATGATTAAGTTTCAAGCGAAAACCGGCCTGTCAAAGCAAACCGTTGCCGCGTGAGAAATACGTGCTCACCCGGAACCAAAAGCTCCTGATGGAGGATTTGAAAACCGGCAGGTCAGCGAACTCAGAACTGGAAATCCGATCTTATGCAAACCACGAAGTATTTCATGAAAACCGCAACCATTCTAGCGGCAGTGCTCTGGCTGGCCGCGCGTTCCGCATCCGCCGACACCTACACCGACCTGCTGGGCGACCATCAGGGAAGCGCGAACCTCCTGCGCGATCTCTCGTCCGCAACCTTCTCCAATGACGCGAGCAATCTTTACATCAAGTTGAACATGAACCCGGGCGCGAACATCGCCTCCGGTGGCAATTTCAACTACGTCATCGGCATCACCACAGGGCCGGGCGCAGGCGGTGATACTTCCGCGAATGCCACCACACACGGCAACCCATACACCCGGTCCATCTCGTTCGACAGCTCGCTCGGTGGCATGACGGATTTCATCGGTATCTTCGGAGCCGGTGGCTCTGGAAGCGTCGGCAGTCCTTTCACGAGTTACGGTTTCAACACCTACGAATGGAACACGAACGGCGTCAGCCTGACATGGTCGAAAACATTTCAAGTGAACAGCGGCATGCCCATCAGCAGCCAGCCCTCGACGGTCATCCCAAATTCGATTGATCTCACCGTCCCAATGAGTGCCTTTGCCGCCAGTCAGCCTCTCACGGCCGGGATGACGATCTTTTTCGACGTTTGCAGCACCGGAAACAGCGGCAACCAGACCGCGTATGATTCGCTGGTGGTCCAAGGGCCGATCCAAGGCACGTACAGTTCAACGGCGCAATACAACGCCACCACGCTTTACAGCTACACCATCATGGCCGTGCCCGAGCCTGCCACGGGTGGATTGCTCGGCATCGCCGGATTGATGCTGGCCATGAAATGGAAGCGGCGCGTGTAAGCCCGCAGGGCGTCGGGGATTTTGCCGGGCACATCCGGTGTAAAATAACTTTGCAACAAGCCGCTCCCGATCCGTGAGCGGCTTTTTATTTCCATGCGAACTCATCCATTCATTCTGATTCTTAAAACGATCACGGCCATTTTGCTGGTTGCGGCAAGTGCAGTTGAAACCGCGCCAGCCATCACTGCTGCGTCTCCTGTCAGCACCATCGTGGCGCGCGTGGATGAAGCCACTGGCGATTACAACGTGACCTGGAAAAAAATGGCGTGGACATTGCGCGGCAACGTGTCCGCGCCGTTGAAGGATGTATCGCTGACTCCCGGTTTTGATTCCATCGGCAGCTATCAGGAAATCAGTTTCGCTTGGCGGGAAAAGGATTTGCCGATGACGGGACGCATCCGGGTGTATGACGAGAAGGCGCTCGTGCTGTTCTCGGACACTTGCGCAGTCGCGACGGAAATTCCGCCCACGTCATTTCCCAACTTCACAAACGTTCCAACGAATCTCCACATCTTCAGCCACAGCTTGAAGGAGTTCGCCGTGCCGCAGTTTGCCGCCAATGAAATCTCCACGCCGTGGCTGTTGTTCGATGACCAGGCCAATGCGCTCATGATTTCCCCCGCGACGAACTTCTTCGTCGCGAGTATGTGGGGCGATGGGAAACAGAAAATTGCCAGTGGTTTCAACAGCAAATTGAGGAATCTGCCGGCGGGGTTCACGCATCAGACGATTCTCGCGTTCGGCGCGGGCATCAATCGCACCTGGGATTTGTGGGGACAATCGCTGCTGGCGCTGCAAAGCGCCAAGCGGCCTCGCTATGACGCCGACGTGATGCTGAAATATCTCGGCTACTGGACGGACAACGGCGCGACTTACTACTACAACTACGATTTCAAGAAAGGCTACGCAGGCACGTTGCAATCGCTGGTCGAGCGTTACCGTGAACAGCAGATTCCCATCCGATATCTGCAACTCGACAGTTGGTGGTATTCTAAAAGCACGACCGGCGCGGACGGAACGCCCGGCAAGGCGAAGAAGGTTGAGAAGCTGCCCGAAGGCGAATGGAATCGTTACGGCGGCACATTGGAATACAAGGCGCACAAGGACCTTTTCCCCGATGGACTGGCGGCGTTTCAAAAATCCATCGGGCTGCCGCTCGTCACGCACGGACGCTGGATTGATCCGGCCAGTCCTTACCATGAACGCTACAAAATCTCCGGCGTCGCTGCGGTTGATCCAAAGTGGTGGGATGACATCGCTGATTACCTGAAATCTTCCGGCGTCATCACGTACGAACAGGATTGGTGCGACCGCATCTTCACGTACTCACCCGAATTCAGCAGTCGCGTTGGCGTGGGCGAGGCGTTCCTCGACAATATGGCGCGAGCGTGCAAAGAGCGTGGACTGACGCTGCAATACTGCATGCCCTACGCGTGCTACTACATGCAAGGCGCGCGTTACGAGAATCTCACGACCGTCCGCACCTGCACCGACCGATTCAATCCGATCCGCTGGAATGATTTTCTTTACGTTTCACGCTTGGCCTCAGCATTAGGTCAGTGGCCGTGGTCGGATGTTTACAACAGCACCGAACGCGACAACGTGTTGCTTTCAACCTTGTCAGCGGGCGCAGTCGGGATCGGCGACGCCATTGGACGCGAAACCAAAACCAATCTGCTCCGGGCCGTGCGTGAAGACGGGGTGATCGTAAAGCCGGACGCACCAATCGTTCCGCTGGATCGTTGCTACATCGCCGACGCACAGCATCGCGATGCGCCGCTTATCTCCAGCACCTACACTGAACACGATGGATTGCGAACCGCATACGTGTTCGCGTTTGTCCGCCCCAAAGCTCCACCGGGCGAAATCCGTTTCACTCCTGCCGAACTCGGTTTTAGCAGCCCGGTTTACGTCCACGACTATTTTCGCGGCAGTGCCCGGCGACTGGATGCCGATCAGACTTTTACCGCGCCGCTGGCTCAAGGTGGCACGGCGTTTTATGTGATCTCACCCGTGGGCAAGAGCGGCATCGCGTTCCTTGGCGATCAGGTCAAATTCGTTGCCACCGGCAAGCAGCGCATCGCCACCGCGCATGACGAGGTTGGGAAGCTGACCGCAACGGTGGTTTTCGCCGAAAGCGAAAAGGCTGTGACGCTGCATGGTTATTCCGCCGTCGCTCCGAGAGTAAGCGTTGAAAATGGTGTCGCGGGCACGATGAATTACGATTCTGCCCGCCAATACTTCGCCGTCGAAGTTCAGGTTGATCTCAACAGTTCAACCGATTCAACCAGTGGCGATCCTGTGCGACAAATGACAGTGGTGCTGTCCACGCAGAGCAAGCTGGCGGCGGACAACAAACGTTGAAACTGGACGACGCGATCTCACTGGGCATCATCACCGCATGAATCCATTATCCGGTCGCAAGGCTTTGATCACGGGCGGCGGCAGTGGGGTTGGCAAAGCCATCGCCGAAGCCTTGGTTTTGGAAGGCGTGGATGTGGTCATTGTATCGCGCCGGCAAAAACTGCTCGATGAAACCGCTGCCGAACTGAATCGCCAGAAGCGAGGCAAAGCTTACGCCGTCGCGTGTGACATCCGAAAAGCTGCTGAAGTTCGCGCTGCAGTTTCGTTCGCGCTGGGGAAACTTTCGCGCATTGATTTTCTCATCAACAACTCCGGCCTGGGTGTGCAATCCAAAATCGTGGATTGCTCCGAGGAAGATTGGGACATGGTGGTGGAAACGAATTTGAAAGGCGCATTCCTGATGACTCGCGAAGTCCTGCCGGGAATGATCCAGCAAAAATCCGGTTACATCATCAACATCGCGTCACAGGCGGCAAAGTATGGATATGCGAAGGCTGGACCGTATTGCGCATCAAAGTTCGGGCTGGTGGGATTCGGTGAAGCGTTGCAGGAGGAGGTTCGCGAGCACGGCATCCGCGTTCACAGTCTTTGCCCGGCCTTGATTCAAGTGCCCAAGCCAACGCAAGCCGAAGCCATTCAACACGGCGTGCTGCAAGTGGACGACATCGTCGCAGCGATCCTCTTTCTGCTGAAACAGCCGCCGCACGTGAAGATCGAGAATATCGGACTGTATCACTTCTGATCTGATCCCACAGACACCGCGCGTAAAAGAAAAGAGCGTGCCGTTGCCGACACGCTCTTTGAGTTTTCAACCTTGCTCAGAAGCCGTTCACAGAATAAACCGCATAACCTCGCGGCGGCGCCCAGACCTGGACGCTTCCAGCCGCATTGCAGAATTGATTGTTGGGCGCGTAATTTTGCCCGCTCTTGGAGGATGACCACGCGTAGGCCTTGAGAGTCTTGTTGCGAAGATACGTGTTGTCCACGGTGATGGTCTGGCCCTTCCATTGGGTGGCGTCGTCATTGATGATGACAACGTAGCCGGGTTTGGATGCAGAACTGCCGTAGGCCTCGTAGATGATGTATTGGCTGTTCTGGCTTTCAAGGACGTGAATGGTCGGGTTCCCATCGGCAAACTTTTCCCGCATCCAGACCAGTTGCCGGATGCCATTGCCCCAGCCGCTGCCGTTGCCGCCACCATCTGCAAGCCCGTAATTGAAGTAATCCTTCCAGAAGATGCAGGGGTAGCCCTTGTAGGTCAGGATGAACGCATACGCCATCATCTTGTCCGTGATGATTTCGTCCGTGTCGTGATTGGCGACAAAGGTCACGGCGCGATTGGCGGATTTGGCCGCGTAACATTTCGCCGGGTCGAACACATCCGGCATGTTTCCACCACCACCGGTGTTGTTGCAGATGTTCTTCAGGGTGTAGTACGCCGCGAAATCAAACGCATCGGCCACCGCCGCCACCGACCAGTTTTCCAACAGCGTGGTATTGGCGTCCCAATATTCACCGACCGAATAAGTGGGACTCGACGCAGCAATCATGTCTTTGACCACCCACGGATGAAAGCCTTTCGTGTAATCGAAGCGCCAACCGTCGAAGCCGGCGTTATTCGTGTTCTTGAGCCAGTTCAACCACGTCTTCATATCATTGTAGGGCGCGCCTGAATTAAATGTCACATCGGGATAACCGCCGAATGTGCCTTCGTCGCTGACTTCGTAATTGTTTGGATGGAAGTCGTACCAATGCCATTTGCACAAACCGCTTTGAACGGCATTGAACGAAGTGTAGGACGTTCCACCCGTGTAGCCGTTGGCCTCACTCGCACCACCGCTGCGATGATTCAACACGATGTCCGCGATGCAGGAAACACCCTGCGCCTTGAATGCAGCGATGGCACTTTTCAACTGCGCCTGCGTGCCGAAGTGAGTTCCCGGCCCGCCTTTCTGGCTGTAAGAACCGAGATCGTAATAGTCATACGGATCGTAGCCCATCGAGAGCCCGCCGCTGGCGGATTTCTGCGGGACGGGAAACCAGATGCGATTGATGCCGTAACCGCCGATCATGCTTTTCAGATTTGCGGCCTGCGCCTGCATCGTCGGATACCACGGCCCGGGGCAATCCCAATAGAAGCCCTGCATCATCACGCCGGCGAGAATCGAACCGGCCGACACGGTGAGCAGTAGCAGACTGCTCAAGACAAGTTTCAGTTTTTTTACCCGTCCGAAAATCGGGCGGGTTTTCACGGAATGGATGGTCATGTGGTTTTGGAGTTGAGGTTTGGTTTTTGTTGAACGCCTGCTCCGGTTTCTGCATGGATGCACGGACAGCGAGAAACAAGCATCACATCCATGTGAAACGCGCGGGGCATGGTGAAGATTAACCACACGCAAATTGAAATAACCACTGCACCTTTGTGCAGGACAGCGCACACCCGC